>JALYHK010000106.1 GCA_030776605.1 Pseudomonadota bacterium | reverse complement strand
GTGCAACGTGCTGATCGAGGACGGCATCCTCAAGGGCTACATCCACGACCGGCTCAATGCGCGGCTGATGGGGGTCGCGCCGACCGGGAACGGCCGCCGCGAGAGCTTCGCCCATGCGCCGATGCCGCGGATGACCAACACCTTCATGCTCGGCGGCCATGACGATCCCGGCGAGATCCTCGCCCGGGCGAAGAACGGGATCTACGCGAAGAGCTTCGGCGGCGGTCAGGTCGACATCACTTCCGGCAAGTTCGTCTTCTCCTGCACGGAAGCGTATCGGATCGAGAACGGCAGGCTCGGCGAGCCGATCAAGGGCGCGACGCTGATCGGAGACGGCCCGACGGTGCTCACCAGGGTAGCGGCGATCGGCAACGACATGGCGCTGGACGAAGGGATCGGCGTCTGCGGGAAGGCCGGCCAGTCGGTCCCCGCCGGCGTCGGTCAGCCGACCTTGCTGATCGACGGCCTGACGGTGGGAGGAACGGCGGCATGAGCTGGCAGGAGGAAGTGCTCGATTTCTGGTTCTCGCTGCGGCCCGAGCAATGGTGGTCCGCCGATCCGGCGCTGGACGAGGCGATCCGCGATCGCTTCATCGAGCTTTGGGAGAGGCAGCGGCAGTGCCCCCCGGAGCGGCTGCTCGGCTCGCCGCGCGAGGCGCTCGCCGCGGTCATCCTGTTCGACCAGTTCCCGCGCAACATGTTCCGCGGCCACGCTGACCAGTTCTCGACCGATCCTCTCGCGCTCGCGGTCGCCAAGGGCGCGGTCGAGCGCGGCTACGACGATGCGCTGACGCCGCAGCAGCGCGGATTCCTCTACATGCCGTTCCAGCACAGCGAGAACATCGAGGACCAGAAGCGCTCGCTCGGCCTCTACACGGCGCTCGGAAACGCCGAGCAGCTGCACTACGCCAAGCTCCACCATGACGTCATCGCCCGCTTCGGGCGCTTCCCGCACCGCAACGCGATCCTCGGCCGGACGCCGCGGCCGGAGGAGGTGGAGGCGGGCGAGGTGGTTCCCTGGTGATGGCGCTGGTCGAACTCGCCAGCTTCCCCGATCGGATGGTCGCCGAGATGGCCCGCGGGCGGCTCGCCGCTGAAGGCATAGAAACCTATCTTTTCGATGCCGGGCTCTCGAGCCTCGGCATCGGCTCGCTCGCCCCGGCGCGGCTGATGGTCGAGGAGGCGGAGAGGGCGGCCGCCGAGGCGGTGCTCGCCAGCCTCTAGCCGGCCGCGCTAGGCGGCGCCTGGGCGCGGATCACCTCCACGAACGCCGCGCCGTAGCGGTCGAGCTTGGCCGCGCCGACGCCGGAGACCCGCGCCAGCGCCTCGAGAGTCGCGGGCTTCGCCTCCGCCATCTCCCGCAGCGTGCTGTCGTGGAAGACGACGTAGGGCGGAACGCCCGCCTCGGCCGCGATGTCCCGCCGCCGCGCGCGCAGCGCCTCGAACAGCGGGTCGTGCGGATGGTCGGCCGTTTCCCGGTGGCGCCGCCGCGCGCGCTTGGGAGGGAGCGCCAGCTCGACCGTCTCCTCGCCCTTGAGGATCGGCCGCGCGCCCGGCCCGAACGAGAGGCCGCCATATTCGTCCGCCCGCAGCGCGTCCCGCGCCAACAGCGCCCGCGCCACCGGCTTCAGCAGCGCCAGCTCCTCCTCGCCCGCGATGCCGAAGACGGAGAGGCGGTGATGGCCGAAATTGTGCACCTTGTCCGTCTCGCGGCCCGCCAGCACGTCGACGAGGTGCTGGATGCCGAAGCGCATTTCGGTGCGGAAGGCGGCGGAGAGCAGCTTCCTTGCCGTCTCGGTCGCGTCGACCGAGGCCGGCGGAGCGAGGCAATTGTCGCAGTTGCCGCAGCGCTCCGGCGGGTCTTCGCCGAAGTGCCGCAGCAGGATCGCGCGCCGGCAGGTCCCCGCCTCGACCAGAGCGGCGAGCGCGTTGAGCCGCTGCCGCTCGCCGGCGCGGCGCTCCTCGGGCACTTCGGTTTCGATCCGCCGCCGCGCCAGCGAGAAGTCGGCCGCGCCCCAGAAGAGGTGCGCCTCGGCCGGCTCGCCATCGCGTCCGGCCCGGCCGGTCTCCTGATAATAGGCCTCGACCGACTTCGGGATGCCCGCATGGGCGACGAAGCGGACGTCGGGCTTGTCGATGCCCATGCCGAAGGCGATGGTGGCGACCATCACGATGTCTTCGGAGCGGACGAACGCCGCCTGGTTGCGCGCGCGCACCTGCGGATCGAGGCCGGCATGGTAAGGCAGCGCCCGCCGCCCTGCCGAGCCGAGCTGCGCCGCGAGCTTCTCGGCCTTGTCGCGGCTGGTGACGTAGACGATGCCCGCCCCCGGCTGCGCGGCGAGCACCGCCTTGAGCTGCGCCGCCACGGCCTCGCGCGGCTGGACGTGATAGCGGATGTTGGGCCGGTCGAAGCCGGCCACGATGAGGCCGTCGGCGGGGATGCCGAGCTGGACGAGGATGTCCTCGCGGGTCTGGCGGTCGGCGGTGGCGGTGAGCGCAAGCCGCGGCACTCCGGGCACAGCGTCAAGCAGCGGCCGCAGCAGCCGATAGTCGGGCCGGAAGTCGTGGCCCCATTCGGAGACGCAATGGGCCTCGTCGATCGCGACCAGCGCCAGCGGCACCTCCGCGATCAACTCGCGAAAGGCGCCGCCGGTCGCCCGCTCCGGCGCGACGTAAAGGAGGTCGAGATCGCCCGCGCGAAGCCGCCGCAGCGTCTCGCCGCGATTCTCGTCCGCCGAGGTGAGCGAGGCGGCGCGGATGCCGAAGCCTTCGGCCGCGCGGATCTGGTCGTGCATCAGCGCGATCAGCGGCGAGACGACCAGCGCCGTCCCCTCCCGCGCCAGCGCCGGCACTTGATAGCAGAGCGATTTGCCTGCCCCCGTCGGCATTACCGCCAGCGTGTGCTTCCCCGCCATCACCCGGCCGATGACTTGCTCCTGGACGCCGCGGAAGGCGGAGAAGCCGAAGGTCCCGTGAAGAATGTCGAGAGGAGAGGTCATAGCGGGAGCCTAAGCCGGGGCTCGGCGCCTTAGCAACCGTCCGGGGGAGCGACTATTCCGCAGCCTGGACTTCCTCCTCGCGCTCGCTTTGCTGCCTCGCCCACATCTCGGCGTAGAGGCCGCCCTTGCGGAGCAGCTGCGCGTGGGTGCCGCGCTCGGCGACGCGGCCCTGGTCGAGCACCACGATCTGGTCGGCGTCGACCACGGTCGAGAGGCGGTGGGCGATGACAATCGAGGTGCGGCGCTGGGTGACGCTGCGCAGCGTCTCCTGGATCGCCGCTTCGGTGCGGCTGTCGAGCGCGCTGGTCGCCTCGTCGAGGATCAGGATCGGCGGGTCCTTCAACAAGGTGCGGGCGATCGCCACCCGCTGCTTCTCGCCGCCCGATAGCTTGAGGCCGCGCTCGCCGACCCTGGTCTCGTAGCCCTGCGGAAGGCGCGCGACGAACTCGTGGATCGCGGCGCCGCGGGCGGCGGCTTCGATCTCGGCCTTGCTCGCGCCTTCGCGGCCGTAGGCGATGTTGTAGCCGATCGTGTCGTTGAACAGCACCGTGTCCTGCGGGACGATGCCGATCGCGGCGCGGAGGCTCGCCTGGGTCACCTGGGCGATGTCCTGGCCGTCGATCGCGATCCGGCCGGCGGTCGGATCGTAGAAGCGGAACAACAGCCGCGACAGTGTCGACTTGCCGGCGCCCGACGGGCCGACGACGGCGACGGTCGAGCCCGGCGGCACGTCTAGGTCGATCCCCTTCAGGATCGGCCGCTCGGGATCATAGGCGAAGGCGACGCCCTCGAAGCGGACGCGGCCGGCGGTGACGCGAAGCTCCGAGGCGACCGGCGCGTCGGTGACTTCGGGCGGCGTGTCGAGGATGCCGAACATGGCGTCCATGTCGACGAGGCCTTGGCGGATCATACGATAAACCCAGCCGAGCATGTCGAGCGGGCGGAAGAGCTGGGCGAGCAGCGTGTTGACCAGCACCACGTCGCCGGTGGTGAACCAGCCGCGGCTCCAGCCCCAGACGGTATAGCCCATCGCGCCCGCCATCATCAGGTTGGTGATCAGCGACTGGCCGATGTTGAGCCAGGCGAGTGACGTCTCGTTCCTGATCCCCGCCTCGTTGAGCGCCCGCAGCGCCTTGCCGTAGCGCCGCGCCTCGCGCTCCTCGGCGGAGAAGTATTTGACCGTCTCGTAGTTCAGCAGCGAATCGACGGCGCGGCCGACGGCGGCATTGTCCATCTCGTTCATCTCGCGCTGCAGCCGCGCGCGCCAGTCGGTCACCCAGCGGGTGAAGGCGATGTAGGCGGCGACCATGACCAGCGTGGCGGCGACGAGCCCGGCACCGAACTTGACGAAGAAGATCACGCAGATCGCCACCAGCTCGATGATCGTCGGGGCGATGTTGAACAGCAGGAAGTAGAGCATCATGTCGATGCTCTTGATCCCGCGCTCCACGATCTTGGTGAGCGCGCCGGTGCGACGTTCGAGGTGGAAGCGCAGCGACAGCGCGTGGATGTGGCGGAAGACCTGCTCGGCGAAGCGGCGGGCGGCGTCGAGCCCCACTCGCTCGAAGATCGCGTTCCGGACATTCTCGAAGAACACGCCGGCGAAGCGCGCCCCGGCGTAGGCGACGACGAGCGCGACCGCCAGTCCCGCCGCCGCCTCCATTCCCGGCGCCATGAGATCGATCGCGGCCTTGTAGACGAAGCCCGTCGACAGCGCCGCGCCCTTGGCGACGAGGACGAGCAGCACGGCGACGACGACGCGGGCGCGCAGCCCCGGCTCGCCCGCCGGCCACAGATAGGGGAGGAAGCGCCGCAGCACGCGCGAGCTGCCGGCGGGTTCGGGATCGTCGCGGGGGTCGGCCGGCGCCATCGGCTCCTAGATAGGCCCGCGGCGGCAAAGCGCCAGCGCGCGCTCGGCGGAGGCGGGAACGGGCTTGCGGCTCAACGGTTTAGCTTGGGAGGAGCGGAAACGGCATGGGTCCGGCGATTTACCTCATTGCGATCCTCGGCTGCGGCGAAGGCGCCGAGCCGTGCGAGCCGGTCGCCATCGCCGAGCCGCGCTACGAGAGCCGCGAGGCCTGCCTCGCCGCGACCGAGGCCCAGCTCGCCCGCCGCCTCGACCTCCAGTACCCGATCGTCGTCGCCCAATGCTTCGAGGAAGGCGCCGAGCCCGAGCGGCTGATGCCGGCCGAGGTCATGCTCCCCGGCCCCGACCGCCGCCCGAGCGCCTGGGACTGATCCCGCCGATTACCGAACGGTAGCTTTTCTCGTTTAGGGCCTGCCCTTCCGCAGCGGAAGGAAGGCGACGAGCGTGCGACTTGACGTGCCGGACAGCGCGCGGGCCGAGGCCGCCGTCGACGTGCGGATCGAGCCCGGCTTCGCCGCGGCGATCGACGCCGCCGCCGCGGCCGCCGACGAGCGGCACCGCTTCCTGCGCACCGCCTGGTTCGCGGCCTGGGCCGAGCGAGGTGGGGAGGCGGGGGCTACGACCC
>JALYHK010000105.1 GCA_030776605.1 Pseudomonadota bacterium | reverse complement strand
AGATCGACAAGGCCGACATCGAATTCCCGAACGACCTGCTGCGCGAGCTCGACCGCATGGAGTTCTACGTGTACGAGACGCGCGAGCTCATCAAGGCGAAGCAGCGCCCGCTCGTGATCATCACGTCGAACAACGAGAAGGAGCTGCCCGACGCCTTCCTGCGCCGCTGCTTCTTCCACTACATCCGCTTCCCCGACCCGGAGACCATGGCCCGCATCGTCGAGGTGCATTACCCCGGCATCAAGCGGCGGCTCGTCGAGGAGGCGCTGCGGGTCTTTTTCCAGCTGCGCGAGGTGCCCGGCCTCAAGAAGAAGCCGTCGACCAGCGAGCTCATCGACTGGCTGAAATTGCTCCTCCACGAGGACATGCCGCTCGAGGTCCTCCAGTCGCGCGACCCCTCCAAGGCGATCCCGCCGCTCCACGGCGCACTCCTCAAGAACGAGCAGGACGTGATGCTGTTCGAGCGGCTGGCGTTCATGAGCCGCCGCGGCGGCTAGCGCACCGCCTCGTCCCGGTAGGCGAGCTCGAAATTGCCCCAGCGGCGGCCGTTGATGAACATCGGCACGAACACGTTCTTGACCGGGAAGTAGCGCCCCTCGCCGAGGTTCATCCGGTAGGCGACGAGCATCGCCGGGTTGTCGCTCTCGATCGCGCGACGGGTCGCGTCGTCGAGGAAGTTGCGCCGGTTGCGGCAATATTCGTGGTTCCAGGCGGGGTCGTCGCTCTGCGGCTGCGAGCGCTCGGCATTGTGGGTCGGCAGATAGCCGTTGATGTCGCTCATCACGCAGCCGATGTGGCGCGGGTCGCTGCCCATCAGCCGGTCGAGCACCGGGCGGACGTGGGCGTCGGCGAAGTCGCAGAAGCGGGTGCTGTATTGAGTGGGATTGGTGCCCGGCATCGGCACATAATCGGTGTCGAACACCGCATCCTCGTCGATCTCGCCGCGGCGGACCGCCGCCTCGATCATCGCGGCGAGCTCGCCGCAGGTGCGCTGCGCGCGCTCGACGAAGACCGTGTCGTCGGTCCGCACGCCGCTCGACGCGAGCCGGTCGAGCATGGTGTTCGAAAGGAGCTCGAGGCCGGCGAGACGCTCCTGCGCGGCGAGCAGCTGGCCGCCGTTCGCCCGCGCGTCGGCGGCGAAGCTGCTGAGGCTGCCCTTGACGCTGTCGACGCTCGCCTGGATCAGGTTCGTGGCCTCGGCGATGCCCTCGGTCTGGCGGTCGACCATCGTGACGATCTCGGCGACGTCGCGCACCGTGTCGTTGATCAGCGAAAAGCTCGAGCGGGCGGCGCGGCTGGTCTCGACGCCGGTCTTGATCTCGGAGGTCACCGCTTCAGCCTCGCGCGTCAGCGAGGCGACGGTCGAGGCGATCTCGCTGGTCGCGGTGCGGGTGTCGTGGGCGAGCTTCTTCACTTCGGCGGCGACCACCGCGAAGGAGCGGCCGGCCTCGCCGGCGCGCGCCGCCTCGATCGTGGCGTTGAGCGCGAGCATGTTGGTCTTCTTGGCGATCGTCTCGATGCTCGAGGAGACGTTCTGGACGCGGCTCATCGCCTCGGCGAAGCCGGCCATCCGGTCGCCAAGCTGGACGACCAGCTCGGTGATGCCGCTGAAGACCCGCACCGTGTCCTCGATCGCGGCGCGGCCCTGGCCGAGCTTCTCGCGCGCCTGCTCGGCGAGCATCCGCGCCTCGTCGGTCGAATCGGCGACGCGGCCCTGGTCGTCGAGCAGCCGGGTGGTGATCTCCTCAAGGCTGTCGAGGGTCCTGAGGTTGGCCGAGATGCGGTCGGAAACGCCGGCGACATAGCCCGAGACGTCGCTGCACTCGATGGCGAGCGAGCCGCAGTCGCGCGCGACCTGGCTGATCGCGTCCCCATCGGCGCGGTCGGTCGCGGAACTTGCCACTGGATGCCCCCTGCTCTCGATCGGAGCACAGGGTAGGCCGCAAAGGTTGAGACCGCGTTAACCACGAGGCTGGGCCTCCCCATCGAGGTCACCCTGACTCGGTTCAGGGTCCATCCGGCCGCCCGCACTGCCGCTGCAGGGATGGATGCCGGAACAGGTTCAGCATGACGGAAGGGGTGCGATCGACTAGGGGAGCGTCATGTTCTTCTCCTTCGTCGACGAGCTGCGCGCGGCGGGCATTCCGGCTTCGATCAAGGAGCATCTCACTTTGCTCGAGGCGCTCGACGCGGAGGTGATCCGCACCAGCCCGGAGGAATTCTACTGGCTCGCCCGCGCCACCTTCGTGAAGGACGAAGGGCTGCTCGACCGCTTCGACCGCGTGTTCGGCAAGGTCTTCAAGGGGCTGGAGGCGGAATACGGGACCGAGGCGGTGCCGATCCCGGAGGAATGGCTGAGGAAGGTCGCCGAGCTCTACCTCACTCCCGAGCAGATGGCCGAGATCGAGGCGCTCGGCTCGTGGGACGAGATCATGGAGGCGCTCAAGCAGCGGCTCGAGGAGCAGAAGGAGCGGCACCAGGGCGGGTCGAAATGGATCGGCACCGCCGGTACGTCTCCGTTCGGGGCCTACGGCTACAATCCCGAAGGCGTGCGAATTGGCCAGGAGAGCGGGCGGCAGGGCCGCGCGGTCAAGGTCTGGGACAAGCGCGAGTTCAGGAACCTCGACAGCTCGAAGGAGCTCGGCACGCGGAACATCAAGGTGGCGCTGCGGCGGCTGAGGCGCTTCGCCCGCGAGGGCGCGGCCGACGAGCTGGACCTCGACGGCACCATCGACGGCACCGCGCGCAAGGGCTGGCTCGACATCCGGATGCGGCCCGAGCGCCACAATGCGGTGAAGCTTCTCCTCTTCCTCGATGCCGGCGGATCGATGGACCCGCACGTCAAGGTCTGCGAGGAGCTGTTCTCGGCGGCGACGGCGGAGTTCAAGAACCTCGAATTCTTCTACTTCCACAACATGGTCTACGAGGGCGTGTGGAAGGACAATCGCCGCCGCTTCGCCGAGCGGACGCCGACCTGGGACGTGCTCCACAAATACGGCCACGACTGGAAGCTGATCTTCGTCGGCGACGCGGCGATGAGCCCCTACGAGATCACCCATCCGGGCGGCTCGGTCGAGCATTTCAACGAGGAGGCGGGCGCAGTCTGGCTGCAGCGTATGGTGGGCACCTATCCGAGCGCCGTCTGGCTCAATCCGACGTCGGAGCGCTACTGGGGCTACAGCCAGTCCACGCAGATCGTCCGCCAGCTGATGCAGGGCCGCATGTACCCGCTGACCCTCGAGGGCCTCGACGAGGCGATGCGCACGCTGAGCCGGAAGAGCTGATGGGACTGCCAGCCGGTCCTGGAGAGCGCCGGGAGAGTGAAGACAGTTATTGCAGGCGGTTTGCCGAAACCGCGATGCTGCACGCGGATTTCCGGCGATTCCTTCTCCAACAAACCGAATTCCGCAATCAGGCAGACCGAGTGCGATTGCTCCACGCCGAGCAAGTCGCTGCGCGGCCAACAGTCGCCGCTCAGAATTGGTGGAGGCACTGGTGGTGCATAATTCCGGACGTTGGCCGGGAACGTGAAACCGACATATTCCTGGTTTTTGAGGACCTCGACACCGCCAAGCGGTTTGCCCTCCATATCGAAGCTAAGCTCACGGCCAGCTTCTCACAGGGTCAAGCGGAGGATTACCGAGCGAGGGCGGAGTGGATGAAGGGCAAGGACCGGTTCCTTTCCTACACCGCTTACGCGACTATTCTCGTTTGTCCGGCAGCGTATGCGAAAGAGCATCCGGCTGAGGCAGCTCACTTCGATGCGGTCATCTCGATCGAGTGTCTCTCCAGCCATATCGATCCGGGAACGATGGCTCAGTAGCGCAGGAACGGCCGCCGCTCCTCCTCCCAGGCCGCTTCGTCGGCGGCGGCGAGGGGGTCGAGGTCGCCGGGCTCCGCGCCGGCATCGTCGACCCATTCGCGCAGGGCGGGGCCGCCGTTGATGACGTCGATGGCGAGCTTGCCGAACTCATATTCGTAGGGGAAGTCGCGCCAGAGCTCGTAGTCGGGGCGAAGGCCGCGGATCGCCTTGAAGGCGAGCGCCTGGAGACGCCAGGGGCGGAAGGCGGCGTGGTCGTAGAAGCGCCCCTCGGGATGGAAGTGGAGGCCGTGGCAGAGCGCGCCGGCGTGCTTGTGGAATGTGGGCTCGAACCAGATTTCGCGGATCGCGCAGCCGGCGAGCCAGTCCGGCGCGAGGCGGCGCATCTCGGCGAGGAGCGCGCGGGCGTCGAGATCGGGGGCGCCGAACAGCTCGAGCGGGCGGGTGGTGCCGCGGCCCTCGGACAAGGTGGTGCCTTCGAGCATCACCGTCCCGGCATAAGCGCGGGCCATGGCGAGGTTGGGAGCGTTCGGGCTCGGGTTGATCCAGATGCGCTCGGCGAGGGGCCAGCCGAAGCCGGGAGCGGCATCGGGGTCGTATCCCTCCATCTCGATCAGGCGATAATCGAGGTCGAGCTTGAAACGCTCGACGAACCAGAGCCCGAGCTCGCCGAGGGTGAGGCCGTGGCGCATCGGCATCGGGCCGGCGCCGACGAAGCTTTCCCACCCCGGCCGCAGCGTCAGGCCCTCGATGGAACGTCCGGCGGGATTGGGGCGGTCGAGCACCCACACCGCCTTGCCGTGCGCCACCGCCGCCTCCAGCACGTAGAGGAGGGTCGTCACGAAGGTGTAGATGCGGCAGCCGAGGTCCTGGAGGTCGACGAGGATGGTATCGAACGCGCCCATCGCCTGGCTGGTCGGGCGGCGCACGTCGCCGTAGAGGCTGAACACCGGAATGCCGTGCACCGGATCGGTGAAGTCCGGCGATTCAACCATATTGTCCTGCTTGTCGCCCCTGAGGCCGTGCTGCGGGCCGAAGGCGGCGGCGAGGCGGATGTCGCCGCAGCCGGCGAGGGCGTCCAGCGCATGGGTGAGATCCGCCGTCACCGAGGCGGGATGGGCGAGCAGAGCGACGCGCCGGCCGGCGAGCGGCGCGCGCAAGGCGGGGTCGGCGAGCAGGCGGTCGAGGCCGGTCTTCATCCCGCGGCTGGTGGCGGCAGTTCGAGCACGAAGCAAGCCGGATGGTGGAAATCGGGGGCACCGGGCGGATGGTCGAGCGCCCAGAAGGAGCGGTTCCCGTCCGCCTCCTCGACGACCGCGGCAAGGCCGACCAGCCAGCTGGCGTCGGCGGGCAGCGCGACGCGGGCGGCGAGCTCCAGACGCTCGGCGCCGGCCGCAACCGCGATCTTGGGGCACGCCGCCGCCGGCGACATCCCCTCGCGATAGCCTTCGAAGCGGTAGGCCGCCCAGCGCCCGGACGGGGCGAAGTTGAACTCCGCATAGCCGGGATGCGGCGGCGCCCGCACGAAGGCCTCGAAGCAGCTGTGCTCCCACAGCCGGTCGGCGCGCTCGGCCGGCGCGGGCGGCGGCAGCCGAAGGCCCGCGACGGTCCCGGCGAGGACATAGCGCAAGGCGAGCAGATCCGCCGCGGGCCGGGCGACCTCGGCCTCGATCGCGCGAACGGACTTGCAGAC
>JALYHK010000104.1 GCA_030776605.1 Pseudomonadota bacterium | reverse complement strand
AGGCAGGCCGCCGAGGCCGCCGCCGCCGAACAGCGCCCCGAGCTTGCCGAGCCCGCCCATCTTCCTGATCTTCTTCATCGCGCTGGCCATCTCCTGGTGCATCTTGAGCAGGCGGTTGACCTCCTGCACCGTGGTCCCGGAACCCTTGGCGACGCGGATCTTGCGCTTGGCGTTCATCAGCTCGGGCTTGCCGCGCTCCTTGGGCGTCATCGAGCCGATGATCGCATCGAGGCGGACCAGGATCTTGCCGTCAATGGCGCTCGAATTCATCGCATTCTGGATCTTCTTCATGCCCGGCAGCATGCCGGCCAGCGCTCCGAGGCCGCCCATGCGCTGCATCTGCTGGAGCTGGTTCCTGAGGTCGTTGAGGTCGAACTGGCCCTTGGCCATCCTCCGCGCCAGCGCCTCGGCCTCCTCGGCCTGGATCGTCTCCTGCGCTTTCTCGACGAGGCTGACGACGTCCCCCATGCCGAGGATGCGCCCGGCGACGCGGCTTGGATGGAAGGGCTCGAGCGCGTCGATCCCTTCGCCGACGCCGGCGAACTTGATCGGCTTGCCGGTGACCGCGCGCATCGACAGCGCCGCGCCGCCGCGGGCGTCGCCGTCCATCCGGGTGAGGACGACGCCGCTGAGATCGACCTCGGAGGAGAAGCTGCGCGCGACGTTGACCGCGTCCTGGCCGGTCAGCGCGTCGACGACCAGCAGCACCTCTTCCGGATCGGCGGCGCCGGCGACTGCCTTCATCTCCTCCATCAGCGGCTCGTCGACGTGGAGCCGCCCGGCGGTGTCGAGGAGCAGCACATCGTAGCCCTGGAGCTTCGCCGCCTGCAGCGCGCGGCGGGCGATGTCGACCGGAGGCTGCCCTGCGACGATCGGCAGCGTCGCGACCCCGGCCTGGCGGCCGAGCACGGCGAGCTGCTCCTGCGCGGCGGGGCGGTTGACGTCGAGCGAAGCCATAAGGACCTTCTTGCGGTCCTTCTCCGACAGCCGCTTGGCGAGCTTGGCGGTGGTGGTCGTCTTGCCCGAGCCCTGCAGGCCGACCATCATCACCACCGCCGGCGGCGTGACGTCGACGTGGAGCTCGGCCGCCTCCGCGCCGAGCATCTCGACCAGCGCGTCGTGGACGATCTTGACGACCTGCTGGCCCGGGGTGACCGAGCGCAGCACCTGCTGGCCGACCGCCTGCTCCGTCACCCGGTCGACGAACTCCCGGACCACCGGCAACGCGACGTCGGCCTCCAGCAGGGCGATGCGGACCTCGCGCAGCGCCGCGCGCACGTCGCTCTCGGTGAGCGCGCCGCGGCCGCGCAGGCGGTCGAACACGCCGGCCAGGCGGTCGCTCAGGCTGTCGAACATGCGCTCACACTCCTTGCCTCGGCGAGGGGCCGAACACGAACACGCCGGCGGGCGAAACCTCGCCGGCCAGCGTGCGCCGAAACGCGTCCAGTCACCCTCGCGGGATGTGGGGGCGCATAGCGGCGGCGGCAAGCGAAGGCAAGGCGGGATCGCCTCGATGCGCGGCGCGCCCGCTTAACGGCATTTTCACTCGTCAGCCCTATCGCGGGAGCCAAATCCCAGGGAGAGACAAGCGGATGGCTGGTTGGTTTTCGCACGAGCGGCCGAAGAACGGATCGGGTGCCGCCCGCGACATCGTTGCCATCGGCGTCGCGCTCGCAGCGCTCCTCCTCTACCTCAGGATCGATGATCATTACGTCGCCCAGCTCGGCGCTCAGCTGGTGCGGATCGCGGCGAGCAACAGCAGCATCATCGTGGGGTTGCTGCTGCTCAACGTGGCGCTCACCATCTACGGCTGGCGCCGCTACCGAGACGCGGCACGCGAGGTGATCGAGCGCACCGCGGCCGAGAAGCGCGCCCAATCGCTCGCTTCGACCGACCCCTTGACCGGTTTCCTCAACCGCCGCTCGCTCGCCCAGGCGACCCACGACCTGCTGGCGCTGGCCGGCAAGCGCAACGAGAGCGTCGCCATGCTGGTGCTCGACATCGACGGCTTCAAGACCGTCAACGAGCTCCACGGCCACCTCACCGGCGACAACCTGCTGCGGATGACCGCCGAGGTGCTGCAGAAGGCGCTGCCGCGCGATGCGGTGACGGCGCGGCTCGGCGGCGACGAGTTCGCCGCGGCCTTCGCCTTCGATTCCGCCTCCCCTTCGGAGATCGACCGGATCGCCGACTTCGTCGTCGACCGGCTCGGCAAGCCCTTCGACCTCGCCGGCGTCCACACCCATGTCAGCGCCTCGGTCGGCGTCGCCCGCTCGGGTCAGGACTGCGATTCGGTGGAGCTGCTGATCCGCCGTGCCGACATCGCCATGCACGCCGCCAAGAAGCTCGGCCGCGGCCGCTACGCCTGGTTCGACGCCTCGATGCAGCGCGAGCTGGAGAACCGCAACGCCATCGAGGAGGGCCTCAGGACCGGCATTCCGGCGGGCGAGTTCGTCCCTTATTTCGAGCAGCAGATCGACCTTGTGAGCGGCAGCCTCCACGGCTTCGAGATGCTGGCGCGCTGGAACCATCCCGAGCGCGGGCTGGTCGGCCCCGACGAGTTCATTGCGATCGCCGAGGAATGCGGGCTGATCAGCGACCTTTCGATGTCGGTGATGCGCCAGGCGTTCGAGGAGGCGAAGAGCTGGGATCCCTCGCTGACGCTGTCGGTCAACATCTCGCCGATCCAGCTCAAGGACCCCTGGCTCGCGCAGAAGATCACCAAGCTGCTGGTCGAGACCGGCTTCCCGGCCGACCGGCTCGAGATCGAGATCACCGAGACCTCGCTGTTCGAGTGCCTCGGCCTCGCCCAGACCATCGTCGCCAGCCTCAAGAACATCGGCGTGCGCCTCGCGCTCGACGATTTCGGCACCGGCTATTCGTCGCTCGCCCACCTGCGCGCGCTGCCGTTCGACCGGATCAAGATCGACCGCAGCTTCGTCCAGACGATCAACGAGAACAGCGACAGCGCCACCGTCGTCACCGCGATCACCCGGCTCGGCGAGAGCCTCGGCCTCGGCGTCACCGCAGAGGGCATCGAGGACGAGCTGATCGAGGCGCGGCTGCGCTCGATCGGCACCTACCAAGGGCAAGGATGGCTGTTCGGCCGGCCCGCGCCCGCCGCGGACGTGCGCAAGCTGCTCTCCAGCCGAGGCCTGCTGCTGAGCCCGCGCACGACCGAGCCCACCGAAGTGCTGAGCGACCCGATCCGCCGCAGCGCCTGATCCCCCGCGAGGTGGACGAACGCCGCCGCGCCCCCTAAGTCGCGGCGCGTGATGGCGCGCTTCCGCAAGATGCACGGCCTCGGCAACGACTTCGTCATCCTCGACGCGCGCGAGGAGGCGGTGGCGATCGATCCCGCGCGCGCGCGCGCCATCGCCGACCGCCGCACCGGCGTCGGCTGCGACCAGCTGATCCTGCTCGAGCCCTCGGACGAGGCGGACGTCAGGATGCGGATCTGGAACGCCGACGGCGGCGAGGTGGAGGCTTGCGGCAATGCCGCCCGCTGCGTCGCTTTGCTGCTCGGCGGGAAGAGCCGGATCGAAACCAGGGGCGGGATCGTCAGCGCCGCGGCGAACGGTGCGGCGGCGACGGTCGACATGGGGCCCCCGCGCTTCGGCTGGGACGAGATCCCGCTCGCCTATCCGATGGACACGGCGGAAATGCCGGTGGCCTGGGAGGAGCTGCAGCGGCCGTTCGCGGTCAATGTCGGCAATCCGCACCTGGTGTTCTTCGTCGCCGACGCCGACGCGGTGGACCTGGCGCGGCTCGGCCCGGTCGTCGAGACCGATCCGCTCTTCCCCGAGCGGATCAACGTCGGCGTCGCCTCGATCGAGGAAGGGGCGGTCCGGCTGCGCGTCTGGGAGCGCGGCGCCGGCCTCACCCGCGCCTGCGGCACCGGCGCCTGCGCCGCCGCCGTCGCGGCGGTCAAGCGCAAGCTCGCGGAGGCGCCGGTCGAAGTCCGCCTCCCGGGCGGGACGCTGACGGTCGACTGGGCTCCCGGCGGCACGATCCAGATGACGGGCGCGGCCGCGCACGTCTTCCACGGCGAGATCGAATTGTGAGCGGCCCCGAGCTGATCACCCTCGGCTGCCGCCTCAACGCCGCCGAGGGCGAGGCGATGCGGGCGCTGGCAGCGGGCGAGGACGACCTCGTCATCGTCAACAGCTGCGCGGTCACCCACGAGGCGGTGCGCCAGACGAGGCAAGCGATCCGCAAGGCCAAGCGCGCCCGGCCGGAGGCGCGGGTGGTGGTGACCGGCTGCGCGGCCCAGATCGAGCCGGAGAGCTTCGCCGCGATGCCGGAAGTGAGCCGGGTGGTGGGGAACCGGGAGAAGCTGGACGCTGCCTCGTTCGTGCCGACGAACGGAGTTCTGTCACCTGCACCCGCCGCAATCCGCGTCTCGGACATCATGGCCGTGCGCGAGACCGCGCCGCATCTCGCCGCCGGCTTCGCCGAGCGGGCGCGGGCGTTCGTCGAGGTGCAGAACGGCTGCGACCACCGCTGCACCTTCTGCATCATCCCCTACGGGCGCGGGAACAGCCGCTCGGTGCCGGCCGGGGTCGTGGTCGAGCGGGTGAAGGCGCTCGCCGGCGAAGGCTTCCGTGAGGTGGTGCTGACCGGAGTCGACGTCACCAGCTACGGTGCGGACCTTCCGGGAAGCCCGAGCCTCGGCCTGCTGGTCGAGCGGATCCTCCGCCACGTCCCCGAGCTGCCGCGCCTGCGGCTCTCCTCGCTCGACTGCATCGAGATGGACCAGCGCCTCTTCGAGCTCGCCGCCGGCGAGCCGCGCTTCATGCCGCACCTCCACATGAGCTTCCAAGCCGGGGACGACATGGTGCTGAAGCGGATGAAGCGCCGGCACAGCCGCGCCCAGGCGGTCGAGACGGTGGCGCGGCTGAAGGAACGGCGGCCGGAGATCGCGATCGGCGCCGACCTCATCGCCGGCTTCCCGACCGAGAGCGAGGCGATGCACGAGAACTCGCTTCGGCTGATCGACGACTGCGACATCGTCATGGCTCACGTCTTCCCATTCTCGCCCAGGCAGGGGACGCCGGCGGCGCGGATGCCGCAGCTGCCGCCCCGCGAGGTGAAGGCGCGGGCAAGGCGCCTCCGCGAGGCGGCGGCGCGACGGCGAGGCGCGTGGCTCGAGGGGCTGGTGGGGACGTGGCAACATGTGCTGGTCGAGAAGGACGGCTTCGGCCACGCCGAGAATTTCGCGCCGGTGCGGCTCGATCATCGAGGCGACGGAGAGGTGGTCGAGACGGTGATCGCCGGTGTCGGGGATGACGCGCTCGTCGGGGTGCCCGCGTGAGCGAGGCGTCGTGGCTCGAGCGGCTGCGGGAGGGCTTCCGCAAGACCTCAGACCGGCTCGGCGACAATCTCGGCGGGCTGGTGACGAGCTCGAAGCTCGACGACTACACGCTCGACGAGGTCGAGGAGGCGCTGATCGCCTCCGACCTCGGCCCCGAGGCGTCGCACCGTGTGCGCGAGGCGATCGCCCGGCAGAAGTTCGAGCGCCTGGACGAGCGAGGCCTTCGCTCGATCCTTGCCGACGAGA
>JALYHK010000103.1 GCA_030776605.1 Pseudomonadota bacterium | reverse complement strand
GGGCGAGGTCTCGATGACGGTGCCGCTCGCCGCCGGCGCGAGCGGCGCGGCGATGAGCGGTCCGGCGACCGGCACGAAGGCGCCGCCGGCATGGGCGACCAGCCGCTCGTGCCAGCCCCTCTCCGTCGCGACCAGCTGGCGCACCGGCAGCGCGTCGAAGAATTCGTTGGCGACGAGGAGCAGCGGGCGGTCCTCGGGCAGCTCGGCGGCGTCGCCGTGCCAGACCGCCTCCGGCACGCGCTCCGCCTGCGCCTGGCGCAAGAGGGGACTGGCCTCGACCAGATGGACCTGCGGATCGAGGCCGGCGCCGCGCATCGCGCGGAGCGCGTCGGCGGCAAGCGTGCCGCGGCCGGGGCCGAGTTCGACGAAGACGGCGTCGGGCCGCCCGGCGCGCAGCCACAGGTCGGCGAGCCACAGGCCGACGAGCTCGCCGAACATCTGGCTGATCTCGGGCGCGGTGGTGAAGTCGCCCGCCGCGCCGAGGGGGTCACGGGTCGCGTAATAATGAGCATTGGCCTCGGCCATGTAGGTGGAGACCGGGATCGGGCCGCTGCCGTCGATGAGGCGCGCGAGGCGGTCGGCGATGCTGGTCGTGGCCATGCTCAGCCGGCGTTCTTCTCCGCCGCCGGCAACGGCTCCGCGCCGCGCTGCCGCCCCCTGGCGGTGAGGATCAGATAGAGGCCGCCCGCGATCATCGGCACGGTGAGCGTCTGGCCCATGCTGAGGCCCCAGCTGAGGTTCTCCAGGCCGGCGTCGGGCTGGCGCACCATCTCCACGAGGAAGCGGCTGAGCCCGTAGACGAGGAGGAAGGCG
Source organism: Pseudomonadota bacterium (assembly GCA_030776605.1). Taxonomy (GTDB): domain Bacteria; phylum Pseudomonadota; class Alphaproteobacteria; order Sphingomonadales; family Sphingomonadaceae; genus Allosphingosinicella. The sequence continues at coordinate 4,772 of JALYHK010000103.1, read as the reverse complement.
CCGACGAGCTTGCCCGGATGGTAGCGCGCCTCGGTCTTCCAGAACATGTACCAGAGGATCAGGAACAGCAGCAGCCCCTCGAGCGCCGCCTCGTAGAGCTGGCTCGGGTGGCGCGGCACGCCGCCGGCGTCCGGAAAGACGATGCCCCAGGGCAGGTCGGTCGGCCGGCCCCATAGTTCGCCGTTCACGAAATTGGCGAGCCGGCCGAAGAACAGGCCGAAGGGCACGCAGCAGGCGACATAATCGTGGATCCTCAGCCAATCGAGCCCATTGCGCCAGGCGAGATAGAAGATGCCGAGGCTGGTGCCGATGACGCCGCCGTGGAACGACATGCCGCCGTCCCACAGCTGCACGATCTCGGCCGGATTGCCGAAATAATAGTCGGGCCGGTAGAAGAGCACATAGCCGAGGCGCCCGCCCAGGATGATGCCCAGCGTCGCGTAGAAGACCATGTCGTCGGCATGGCGGCGGGCCATCGGCGCCCCCGGCTGGGCGATCAGCTTCAGCAGATACCACCAGCCGATGCCGATGCCGGCGAGATAGGCGAGCGAGTACCAGCGCAGCTGGAAGAAGCCGAGGTCGAGCGCGACCGGATCGAGCCCGAGGTCCTGCCAGCGGATCGGGTTCCCGGCCGCCGATGCCAGGGCTGTCAGCAAGCTGTCCGTCAAGGCTTCCCCCCGCCGCGCGCTGCCCTCATAGAAGGCCCGACGGGAAACGGAAAGGGCGAGGAGACAGGATGCCGAGCGAGCTCGATCGGAAGTTCGACGCGGTGCTGGCGGCGGTGACGGGGCCGGGCGGCAGGATCCAGATCGGGCGCGACGAGGAGGGGCGGGCGATCGTCACCAACCTCCCGCCGACGCTGCCGGGCCTGTTCGACGCCTTCTGCACGCTGCACGGAGCCACCGAAGCGGTCGTCGCCGACGGCCAGCGCTTCACCTTCGGCGAGCTCAACGAGCAGGCGACGCGGCTGGCGAAGGCGCTCGCCGACCAGGGCATCGGAAAGGGCGACCGGGTGGCGATCGCCATGCGCAACGCCGCAGCCTGGATCGTCGCCTATATGGCCGTCGTCAAGGCGGGAGGCATCGCGACGCTGATCAACGGCTGGTGGCAGCCCGGCGAGATGCGCCACGCTTTGACGCTGACGGAGCCGAAGCTGGTGATCGCCGACCCCACCCGCGCGGCGCGGATCGCGGCGGCGGGCCTCGACCTTGACACCGTCACGGTCGATCCGGCGCTGCCGCTCGCCGAGTCGCTTGCGGCGCTGCTCGCCCGCGGCGGCGATGCCGAAGGAGCGCTCCCTGAAGTGCGGCCGGAGGACGATGCGACCATCCTCTTCACCTCGGGCTCGACCGGCCTCGCCAAGGGCGCGGTCTCGACCCACCGCGCCGTCACCACGGGCGTATACACCTATTCGATCTCGCTCCTCACGCTGCTCGGCATCATGGAGAGCGAGGGCCGCCCGCCGGCCAATCCGCCGCGCACGCTGGTCAGCGTGCCGCTATTCCACGTTACCGGCGAAGTGCCGGTGCTGCTCAACAGCTTCGTGATCGGCCGAGGCATGGTGCTGATGCCGAAATGGGACGCGGGCGAGGCGCTGAAGCTGATCGAGCGCGAGAAGGTGACCTATTTCGTCGGCGTGCCGACGATGAGCCTCGAGCTGATGCAGCATCCCGACCGCGAGAAATACGACCTTTCGACCCTCACCGACGTCGCCGCCGGCGGCGCTCCCCGGCCGGTCGCCCATGTCAAACGCCTCCAGGAGAGCTTCCGGGGCGCGCAGCCGGCGCTCGGCTACGGCCTCACCGAGACCAATGCGGTGGGCTGCGGCAACTTCTGGCAGAATTATGCCGACAAGCCCGCCTCGACCGGGCGGCCGCACAAGCCGACCGTCGAGCTCGCGATCCTGGGCGAAGGCGACCGGCACCTGCCGGCCGGAGAGACCGGCGAGATCGCCATCCGCTCGGCCGCCAACATCCGCGGCTACTGGCGCGATCACGACGCCACCCGCGCCGCCTTCACCGCCGACGGCTACTTCCGCACCGGCGACGTCGGCTATCTCGACGAGGACGGCTATCTCTTCATCGTCGACCGCAAGAAGGACATCATCATCCGCGGAGGCGAGAACATCTCGAGCGCCGAAGTGGAGGCGGCGATCTACGCCCACCCCTCCGTCTCCGAAGCCGCGGTGTTCGGCGTCCCCGACGAGCGGCTCGGCGAGGTGCCGGCGGCGGTGATCTACAGCGAGACCGACCGCGGCCTCGACGGCGAGGCCGTGCTCGGCTTCCTCGAGGGACGGCTCGCGCAGTTCAAGCACCCGGCGCACCTCTGGTTCCCCGACGAGCCGCTGCCCAAGCTGGGCACCGGCAAGATCGACCGCATCGCGCTGCGCGAGCGCTTTCGCGCCAAGGCCGCCTCGCCGCAGGGCTGAGCGCCGCCGAGCGGCCTCGGCTCAGCGCGGGCCGGTGGAGTGGAGCAGAAAGGGCGGAAGCCGGCGCGGCTCGCGTCGGCTCCCGCCCTCCGGGGGCCGGAAGGACGCTCCGGCGGATCCGCTCCCGCGTGACAGGGAGGAGAGGGCGGAGCCGGATGTCTTCCGGTTGCTGCAGTAGCGCAGCGCCAGGCGCTTGCGCGGGTTCGGCTCGTCCGAAGAGGTGACGGTGAGCCCCGCCTGGGTCATCAGCACGGCCGCTTCGGCCAGGCTCTTGACGCCGAGCTTCTCGAGTATGTGGGCCCGGTGCATCTCGACGGTGCGCACCGAGATGCCAAGCTCGTGCGCGGCGCATTTGTTGGCCATGCCGCGCAGCAGCGCGAGGGCGATGTCGACCTCCCGCGGGGTCAGCCTCGCGACCTTGTCGAGGGCCTCCTGGCGGGCCAGCGCCGCGACGAGCGAGCGCTCCAGCACCTCCCAGCCGAACTCCAGCGCCGCCTCGAGCAGGTCGCGCTTCAGCGGCTTCTGGAGGAAGTCGATCGCGCCGAGCTTCATCGCCTCGACGGCCACGCCGAGGTCACCGCGGCTGCTCAGCGCGATCGCCGGCCAATCGACCTCCCGTCGGACGAGCTCCGCGAGCACTTCGAGGCCGGCCATGTGCGGCATCTCCATGTCGAGCAGGATGAGCGACGGGCGCAAATGCCCGATCATGCCGACGAACTCGGCCCCGCTCGAGAACGGCCAAGCCTCGAGGCCGAGATCGCTCAGCTGACTGGAAAGAGAACGGCGCAGCGCTGCGTCGTCGTCGACCAGGTACACAGTCCGTTGGTGCGGCATCGCGCTCCCCCCGTCGGGCCAGATACAGGGCCCAATGTCGAAGTGTTCCGGTTAATGCCTTGGCTCGCAACCTGTGGAAAATACTGTGAATGTCCGCTGTACAGGCTGTGCGGGGCGAGTCGCGGCCTGCTCCGGTTCGGGCGTCCGGCCGGCCCGCGCCGTCAACTTGCGGGAAATACGGACCGCGCTCGGCCGCAGGACTCGGCGACCCGCCGTGACGGCTGGCGATCCGCGCAGCGCCGCATGGAGGCGGGACCTGCGCGAATCGGGCAGTAGAATCCGAATCGAGCGATCCGGAATATTCCAATCGTGCAAAGCTGTTCTTGCCGGTTCACCTTGACACTCGAAGGGCTCATTTGCGGACGCGGGCAGATGGGCGCCGGGGGTGGGGGCTCATCGCGTGCAGATCGATCATTTCTTCGGCGGAAGCGCGCTGCAGCCGGTCGACGCGAGGGGACGAGTGCGGCTTCCGCGCTTCGTCCGCGAGACCGTCGAGCGGCGCTCCGGGGCGCGGACGCTGGTGATCGGCACCCATGAGGCGGACGCCTGCCTCACCGCCTATGACGGCGGGCACAGGCGCGCCCTGTTCGCCGAGGAGGAGCGGCGGCGCCTGCGCGAGGAGGAGGGCGGCGGTTCGCCCGCGCACGCCGCGCGCGCCCGCCGCGCCTTCGGCCTCACCCAGGAGGCCGGTTACGACGAGGCCGGGCGAGTCCTGCTGCCGCCGATGATGCGGCGGCTCGGCCGCATCGAGGATCTGGCCTTGTTCGTCGGCACCGGGGGTGCCGTCGAAATCTGGAACCCGCGCCTCGCCGCCGACAGCGACGATCCGGCGCTGCGCGCCCTCGCCCGCTGGCGGCTGGGCGAGGCTGAGCCCAGCCACAACCAGGAGGAACGACCATGAGCCTGCTCTGCTTCATCCAGGGCCACGCGCCCGCCTCGGACGAGGTGTGGAACCGCGGCTATTCCTTTTCGAAATGCCGGCGCTGCCACTGCGACCTGATCCGCTCCGACGGCGAGTGGGAGACGGTGCCGCGCGGTCACCGGGTGGCGTGGAAGAAGGGGCGGCATCATCATTCGCGCCCGCCCGGCTACGTGCGCAATCTGCCGGTGCTCTACCGCCTCGGCGCGGCCAGCCTTCCTGCGCCATGGTTCGGCGGCTGGTACCGCCACATCCTGATGCTGGCGGCAGGCGGCGGCGGGCGCGCCGCCGCGCCGTCGCTGCCGGCGGACGATCCGGAACGCGAGCCGAGGCAATATCCCTATCTGCTCGCATTGGCCGCCGTCGCAGGGGCGGGCCTGCAGCTGCTGTTCGCGGTGCGGCCGCGGCGGGACTGCTGAGGCGGGAGGCGCGCGATGCCCTATTACCGGCTCTACTTCATCGATGCGGAAGGCGCGATCGCCAGCGTCGAGGAATTCAGCGCCCGCGACGATGTGGAGGCGGTGCGAATCTCGCGCGATACCCGCGCCCGGCAGCCGCTCGAACTATGGTGCAGGTCGCGAATCGTGGAGA
>JALYHK010000102.1 GCA_030776605.1 Pseudomonadota bacterium | reverse complement strand
GTGCGGCAGATCGCGCCGTCGCAGGCCGAGCGCGAATATATCGGCTTCGGAGAGAATGCGCCGGCCGCTGCCTTCCTCGCACCGCCCTCGGCGAGCCGAGGCGGCCCGGCAGGGCGCGACTGCGCCTGGTCCTTCGCCGCGTGGAGCCGGCCGATCTCGGCCGAGGAGCTGTTCACGGCCAGCCGGGTTCTCGCCGCCGGCGACCCGCAAGAGACGGAAGTGGTCACCGGACGCGCCTTCACCGACACCGCGATCAAGCGCCGCGACGACCTCGACGACTACCGGGTGATGCATTTCGCCACCCACGGCCTCGTCACCGCTCCGCGCGAGGATTGCCCGGCGCGGCCGGCGCTGCTCACCTCGTTCGGCGAGGGGGACTCGGACGGGCTGCTCACCTTCGCCGAGATTTTCGATCTCAGGCTCGATGCGGACCTGGTCATCCTCTCCGCCTGCGACACCGCCGGACGGGCGAGCGTCGCGGCGACGCGCGAGGCGGGCATCGCCAGCGGCGGCGACTTCGCCCTCGACGGGCTCGTGCGTGCCTTCGTCGGCGCCGGAGCGCGCCTGGTCGTCGCCAGCCACTGGCCCGTTCCCGACGATTATGAAGCGACCGAGCGGCTGATCTCGGGGCTGTTCACCGCGCCGCCGGGAACGGCCACGGCAGCGGCGCTGCGGCGGGCGCAGCGGGCGCTGATGGACGATCCGGTGACCTCCCATCCCTATTACTGGTCGGGCTTCGCCGTGGTCGGCGACGGCGTGCGGCCCGTGATCCCGATGCGAGGAGATGCGGCACAGGCCGAGGGCGCAAACTAAAGCCTTTCAATTCAGCGGATTCTTGCGCAAAGCTGCGACGGTGTTGCGTCCGGGCGGGGTATCTTGAGAGAAGCCAGGCTCATATTGGCGGCGATAGCGGGAGGTTCGCTCGCGCTCGGGTCGGCCGCCAGGGCGCAGGGCGCGCAGCAGCCGCTCGGCACCGCGGCCGACGAGCCGATCGTCCCCGATTCCCAATTCGAAGAGGCGCTGCCGCCGCTCGACCCAGAGCTCACCCGGCCGCTCGAGCCGCTCGAGGAGATCGATCCCGCCGCACCGCCCTTCCCGCCGGTTCCGGGGCCCGTGGAGGACGCGCCGCTCGGCGACCCGGCGCTCGCCGAGCCGCTGCCCCCGCTCTCCGCCTTCGAGGCGGAGCCGATCGCCGACGCCACCGCCGGCGACACTGCCCCGGCGCTGGTGCGCTACACGCTCGAGGTGGAAGGGTTCGCCGAGGTCGGACTGGAAGACCGCTTCCGCGACCTTTCCGCGCTCCACGACGCGCGCGGCGAGGCGGTGAACGGCACGATGATCGTCGCCCGGGCGCGCGAGGACGAAGCGCTCGCGGTGCGGCTGCTGCGCTCCGAAGGCTATTATGACGCGGTCGCCGCTCATGCGATCGAGCAGCTCCCGGACCAGGAGGGGCAGCTGCGCGTCGTGATCAGCGCGGTTCCCGGGCAGCGCTATCAGTTCGGGGAAATCCGGATCGACGGTCCGCCTACCGAACCGACCGAGCTCGCCCGCGAGGCGCTGCCGCTCGCCAGCGGCGAACCGATCGTCGCGGTGGAGGTGGAGGCGGCCGAGGCCAACGTCCTCCTCCGGCTGCCGCAGCAGGGCTACCCCTTTCCCGAGATCGGGCAGCGCGACATCCTGCTCGACCCCGAAACCGGCCAAGGCGACTATACGCTGCCGCTCGATCCGGGGCCGCGCGCGCGCTTCCGCGGCTTCACCACCGAAGGCGACATCGCCTTCGACGCCGAACATGTCGCCCTGCTCGCCCGCTTCGAGCGCGGCGAGCTCTACGACCGGCGCCGGGTCGACGACCTGCGCGAGGCGATGGTGGCGACGCGGCTGTTCGACAGCGTCGCGGCCGAGCCGGTGCGCACTGGCGAGACCGCACCCGACGGCAGCGAATATGTCGACGTGCTGGTGCGCCAGGACGCCGGACCGGCGCGCTCGCTCGACGCCAGCGGCGGCTACTCGACCGGAGAGGGGCTGCGGCTCGAAGGCGCCTGGGAGCATCGCAACCTGTTCCCGCCGGAGGGCTCGCTCCGCGCGGCGGCGATCGCCGGGACCAAGGAGCAGTCGGCGCTGCTGCGCTTCCGCCGCAACAATTGGGGGCAGCGCGACCGCGCCTTGCTGCTCCAGCTCGAGGCCGGCCGGCGCGATTACGCCGCTTTCGAAGGCTATACGACCCGGCTCTACGGCCTCGTCACCCGCGAATCGACTCCGATCTGGCAGAAGCGCTGGACCTATGCCTATGGCGCCGAGCTGATCGCCACCAACGAGAGCCGGATCGGGCGGCCGCGCCTCGCGCTCAGCGACGCCTATTTCATCGGCGGCCTGGTCGGCCAGCTCGGCTACGACGCATCGAACAGCCTGCTCGATCCCACCCGCGGCTTCCGGCTGCTCGGGCGCGTCAACCCCGAAGCCTCGCTCCAGGACGGGTTCGATTTCTACGCGCGCAACCTGGTCGAGGGCAGCGCCTATTATCCGTTCCGCGACGACTTCGTGCTTGCCGGACGGGTGCGCCTCGGGTCGATCTACGGCATCGCGCGCGACGAGCTCGCCCCATCGCGGCGGCTCTATGCCGGCGGCGGCGGCTCGGTGCGCGGCTTCGGCTTTCAGGAGCTCGGGCCGCGCGAGATCCTCCCGAACCCGAACTTCGATCCGGAGAATCCCGACGACAAGCCGGCGACGATCTCGGTGCCGATCGGCGGGCGCAGCCTCAACGAATTCGCCATCGAGGGCCGCTACCGCTTCGGCAATTACGGCGTGGTCGCCTTCCTAGATGCCGGCCAGGTCTACGAGAGCCAATATCCCACCTTCGACAATCTCCGCTTCGGCGTCGGGGTGGGCGCGCGCCTCTACACAAACTTCGGCCCGCTCCGGCTCGACATCGCGACGCCGCTCGGCCGCCGCGAGGGCGAGTCCCGGATCGCCGTCTACATGTCGATCGGCCAGGCGTTCTGATGGCCGGCGATGGACCTCCTCCCGACGCGGCCGGCCCGGAGAAGGTCCGGCCGGTGCGGCGGCGGAGCGTCGGCCGGAGCATCGCCAAATGGACGGGCATCACGCTGCTCGGCTTGGTGCTGCTGATCGGCGCCTTCCTCGTCTGGCTGAACACCGACCCCGGCCGCCGCTACATCGTCCGCCAGATCAACAATCTCGAAATGGCCTCCGGGCTGGACATCGACGTCGGCCGGATCGAAGGCTCGATCTTCGGCGAGCTCACCATCCACGATCTGACGCTGCGCGATCCGGAGGGGACCTTCTTCTACGCGCCCGTCGCCGAGCTGAACTACCGGCCCTTCGCCTACTTCCGCAACCATATCGACATTCGCTCGCTCGTCATCCCGCGCGCGCGGCTGTTCCGGCTTCCGCAATTCCGTCCCGGCGATCCTGACGCGCCGCTGCTCCCGGACATCGAGATCGACGTCGGCAGGCTCCACATCGGCCGTCTGCTGGTCGATCCGGCGGTGACCGGGCGGCGCCATCTGATGAGCGTCGAAAGCCGGATCAGGATCGACGACGGCCGCGCGCAGGCGAGCCTCGACCTCGCCACGCTGAGGGGGCCGAACCTGCCGGGCGGCGACCGGCTCGAGCTGCGCATCGATTCGGTACCGGAAGACAATCAGCTCGACATCGCGCTGGCGATGGAGGGGCCGGCGGACGGCTTCCTCGCCGGTGTCGCCGGGCTCGACCGGCGCCTCGCCGCGGTCGTCGAGGGGCGGGGCACCTGGAGCGAATGGAACGGCCGCGCCCGCGCCGCGATCGGCGGCGAGGCCTTCGCCAATCTTTCGGTGCAGGCCCGCGAGGGCACCTATACGATCAGCGGCCCGATGCGGCTCGGCCTCGTCACCGAAGGCCAGCTGCAGCGGCTCGCCGGGCCCGTCACCCAGCTCAACCTCGTCACCACCCTCGACAACCGCCGCGCCGACCTGCGGCTGAGGCTCAACAGCCGCGCTGCGGCCGTCGCGGCCGAGGGGATCGTCGACCTCGGCCGCAACCGCTTCGACAATCTCGCCGTCGGCGCGCGGCTGATAGAGCCTGGCGCAATCGCCCCGAACCTGCGCGGCAACGACGTCCGGCTGGTGCTGCTGCTGAACGGCGACATGGCGACCCCGTTCGTCGGCTACGAGCTGCGCGCCGCCGCTCTCGGCTTCGACGCCACGACCATCGAAGGGCTGCGCGCGCGCGGCCGCGCCGAAGTGCGCAGCGACCGCATCGTCGTCCCGGTGGCCGCGACCGCCCGGCGCATCACTGGCCTCGATCCGGCGCTCGGCGGCCTGCTCACCAACGTCAGCCTCGCCGGGGACCTCGCGATCAGCGGCTCGCAGATCGTCTCGGACAACCTGCGCATCCGTTCCGACCGATTGGTCGGGACGGCGGTGATCGCCTTCGATCTCGCCCGCGGCATCTACCGCAGCGCCCTCCAGGGCCGGGTCAACAACTACCGCATCGAGGGCGTCGGCCTGGTCGACGTCACCACCAACCTGGACGTCGTCAGCCGCCCCCAAGGCTTCGGCATCAGCGGCCGCTTCATCGCCCGAACCCGCCGGATCGACAACGCCTCCGTCCGCGACTTCCTCGGCGGCCAGGCGACCATAAGCGCCAATGTGGAGGTGAATCCCGGCGGCGCCGTCCGGCTGAGCGGCATCCGCCTCACCGCGCCCGAGCTGCGCATCACCTCGGGCGAAGGCACATGGATGCCGAACGGCCAGCTCGACTTCCGGCTGCGCGGCAACAGCAATGCCTACGGCCCGCTCACCGTCCGCATTACCGGCACCCAAGCCGCGCCGCGGGTGCGGCTGCAGGCGGCGAATCCCGGCTTCGGCATCGGGCTGCGCGGCGTAGATGCGGATGTGCGAAGTACCGCCGAAGGCTGGGCGATCACCGCCACCGGCCAGTCCGCCTACGGCCCCTTCGAGGCGGACATCGTCGTGCTCACCCGGCGCGGGCCGATGACGATCCAGGTCAATCGGCTGACGATCGCCGGCGTCAACTTCTCGGGGCGCGTGACCCGCTCGCCGGCAGGCCCGTTCGTCGGCACCCTTACGATCTCCGGCGCGGGCCTCGATGGGGTCGCCCGGCTCGGCGCCGAGGGCCGCTACCAGCGCATCGAGATCGCCGCCACCGCCAACGGCGCGCGGATCCCCGGCGAGGTGCCGATCCTGGTCCAGCGCGCGCTCGTCGAGGCGACCGTGGTCCTCTATCCGGACGCGCCGTGGGTGGTCGGAGACGTTCAGGTAGCGGGGCTGAGAAGCGGCCAGCTGTTCGTCGAGCGCGGGCGGGCGCGGATTGACTACCGCGGCGGCAACGGCACCGCGCAAGTGTTCGCGGAGGGGCGCAATGCCGTGCCGTTCCGCCTCGCCGTCAACAGCGCGCTCAGCCCCGACCTCGTGCGGGCCAATATCCAGGGCTCGATCAACAACATCCCGCTCCGCCTCGAGCGCCCGGCCGAGATCCGCTGGACCGGGGAGGCCTGGCAGCTCGAGCCGGCGACAGTGGTGCTGCCGCAAGGCAATGTCCGGCTCGCCGGGCGCTGGGGGGACGGGCTCGTCGTCCAGGCG
>JALYHK010000101.1 GCA_030776605.1 Pseudomonadota bacterium | reverse complement strand
CCGGTCGGATCACTGTTCGAGTCGAGCACGGCGACGACCGGGATGCCGAGCACATTGGCTTCCTTGATCGCCAGCTCTTCCTTGTTGGCGTCGATGACGAACATCACGTCCGGGATGCCGCCCATGTCGCGGATGCCGCCAAGCGACATCTCCAGCTTGTCGCGCTCGCGGGTGAGCTGCAGCACCTCCTTCTTGGTGAGGCCGGCGGTGTCGCCGGACAGCTGCTCCTCAAGGCTCTTGAAGCGCTTGATCGAGTTGGAGATCGTCTTCCAGTTGGTGAGCATGCCGCCCAGCCAGCGGTGGTTGACGAAATGCTGCCCGCAGCGCCGCGCCGCCTCCGCGATCGGCTCCTGCGCCTGGCGCTTCGTGCCGACGAACAGCAGCTTGCCGCCGGCGGCGACGGTCTGGCGGACAAAATCGAGCGCGCGTGCGAACAGCGGCACGGTCTGGCTGAGGTCGATGATGTGGACGCCATTGCGGTCGCCGAAGATGTAAGGCTTCATCTTCGGGTTCCAGCGGTGGGTCTGGTGGCCGAAATGCGCCCCGGCCTCGAGCAATTGCTGCATGGTGACGTCGGGCGACGCCATGGTCTGTCTCCTTCCGGTTACGCCTCTGCGGGGCCGAGAAACCCCGGGCGAGGCCCGAGGCACCGGTATGTGTGGCTCCGCATGCGGAATGGCCGCGCACTTAGGCGGACGCAGCGGCGAAATCAAGCGGGGGCATGAGGACGAATGTAGAAGATCAAGCGGATTCAACGCGCTGCGGGATCGAAAGCGCAACGGGATCGTTGTAGCGGCGATACGGCAGGGGACTGAAGGTGGCCCAGCTCATCGTTATCTTCTTCTTCGCGGGGCTGCTCGTCGCCCTCGCCCTCTTCCTCCAGCACATGGTCCGCGACCACTGGCGCGACATCGCCGCGGCGCTCGCCGGGCGGCCGCTTCCCCGTAACCAGGTCAGGGTACCGGTCCGCTGCGAGGTGACGGTGCCGCGCTCGCGGCGGCCGCGGCACGCCGCCGCTTGACCTTGGCATAGCTCCAGACGCTCAGCGGGATCATCAGCAGGTAGACGAGCGCGACGACGCTCAGCGTCTCCCACGGCGCCGAGACGAGGGCGCCGCCGAGGATGGCGATCACCACGATCGCCTCGAAGCGGACGTGGCGCCGCAGCCGCAGCGAGCCCCAGGAGAAGGTGGCGAGGTTGGAAATAGCGAGGAAGGCGATCAGCGCCGCCCACGGCGCGACCAGCCGATAGTCCCGCAGCCAGTCCCACTCCTCCCGGCTGGCGAGCCAGAGGATGATCGGGAGGAGCAGCAGGCCCGCCCCCGCGGGCGCCGGGACGCCGGTGAGGAAGCCCGCCGACTTGTGCGGCTGTTCCTCTGCGTCGATCCTGGCGTTGAAGCGCGCGAGCCGCAGCGCCATGCACACGGCATAAGCGAGCGCGAACACCCAGCCGATCCGCGGCCATGTCTGCAGCACCCAGAGATGGATGATGATCGCGGGCGAGACCCCGAAGGCGATCACGTCGGACAGGGAGTCGAGCTCTGCGCCGAACCGGCTCTGCCCCTTGAGGGCACGGGCGATGCGCCCGTCCATCCCGTCGAGGACTCCGGCGGCCACCACCGCATAGACGGCATAGGCCCATTCGCCGGCGATGGCGAAGCGCACGCCGGTAAGGCCGACGCAGAGCGCGAGCGCGGTGACGGCGTTGGGGACGACGGCGCGCAGGGGGATGCCCCGGCGCGCGTCGGCCGCCTCGCGCGAAGGCGTCACTGGGCGACGCCCTCGATGACCTCCGACTGGCCGGCGCGCGCGATCACCGTCTCGCCGGCCACCGTGCGTTGGCCGAGCAGCACGAGCGATCCGGTGCCGACCGGGAGATAGACGTCGACGCGGCTGCCGAAGCGGATCAAGCCGACCCGCTGCCCGGTCGCCACCCGGTCCCCCGCCCTCACCCAAGGGACGATCCGCCGCGCCACCAGCCCCGCGATCTGGGTGAAGCCGACGCGCGTCCCGTCCTCGCCTTCTACCAGCAGGTGCTGCCGCTCATTCTCCTCGCTGGCCTTGTCGAGGTCGGCATTGAGGAACTTGCCGGCGATATAGACCACCCGCGTCACCGTCCCGGCGATCGGCGTGCGGTTGATGTGCACGTCGAACACGCTCATGAAGATCGAGACGCGCACCACCGGCTCGTCATCGAGCCCGTCCTCCCCCTGGAGCTCGCGAGGCGGCGGGACGCTGGTGATCATCGTCACCATCCCGTCGGCCGGAGCGACCATCAGGCCCTCGCCGCGCGGCGTGGTCCGGATCGGATCGCGGAAGAAGGCGGCGACCCACAAGGTGAGGCCGACCATGATCCAGCCAATCCCGTCCCAGTCGATCACCCAGAAGAAGAGGATGGCGATGGCGGCGGCGATGACGACGAACTTGCGCCCTTCGGGGTGGACGCTCGGCATGCGGAAGCGGACGTTGGTGGTGACGAGGTCCGGCTTTTCCAGCGAAGGCATCGCGCGTCTTTAGGCGGAGAGCAGGGGCGAGACAACCGCGCCGCTCCGGTTGATCCGCCGCCCGCCACCGCCTACACGCCCGCCCCAGCCCCCAGCACCAACCGAGGAAAGCGCGGCGCCACATGGCCAGGATCAAAGTGCAAAACCCGATCGTCGAGCTCGACGGCGACGAGATGACGCGGATCATCTGGCAATGGATCCGGGAACGGCTGATCCTCCCCTACCTGGACATCGAGCTGCTCTATTACGACCTCGGGATCGAGAAGCGCGACGAGACCGAGGACCGCATCACGGTCGAGGCGGCCGAGGCGATCAAGCGCCACGGCGTCGGGGTCAAGTGCGCGACGATCACTCCCGACGAGGCCCGGATCGAGGAGTTCGGCCTCAAGAAGATGTGGAAGTCGCCCAACGGCACCATCCGCAACATCCTGGGCGGTGTCGTCTTCCGCGAGCCGATCGTGATCCGCAACGTGCCGCGTCTGATTCCCGGCTGGACGGACCCCATCGTGATCGGCCGTCACGCCTTCGGTGACCAGTATCGTGCGACGGACTTTCGCGTGCCGAGCGCCGGCAAGTTGCGGCTCACCTGGGAGGGCGACAATGGCGAGCGGATCGACGAGGCGGTGTTCGACTTCCCCGGACCCGGGGTCGCCATGGGCATGTACAACCTCGACGAATCGATCCGCGAATTCGCCCTCGCCTGCTTCAATTTCGGGCTCGATCGCGGCTGGCCGGTCTACCTCTCGACCAAGAACACGATTCTCAAAGCTTATGACGGGCGGTTCAAGGATATCTTCGAGGAGCTTTTCCAGAGCGATTTTAAAGATAAGTTCAAGGAAGCTGGCATCGAATATCAGCATCGGCTGATCGACGACATGGTCGCCTCGGCGCTCAAATGGAGCGGCAAATTCGTCTGGGCGGCCAAGAATTACGACGGCGACGTGCAGTCGGACCTCGTCGCCCAGGGCTTCGGCTCGCTGGGGCTGATGACCTCGATCCTGATGACGCCGGACGGCAAGACGGTCGAGGCCGAAGCGGCGCACGGCACCGTCACCCGCCACTACCGGATGCACCAGCAGGGCAAGGCCACCTCGACCAACCCGATCGCCTCGATCTTCGCCTGGACCGGCGGCCTCAAATATCGCGGCAAGTTCGACGGCACGCCCGCGGTCACCCGCTTCGCCGAGACGCTCGAGCGCGTCTGCGTCGAGACGGTCGAGCAGGGCCAGATGACGAAGGACCTCGCGATCCTGATCGGGCCGGACCAGAGCTGGATGACCACCGAGCAGTTCTTCGAAGCGATCCGGGTCAATCTCGAAGCGGCGATGGCGCCGGCGTGAGCGAGGCGCCCGGCACGCGGCGCCGGCCGAAGCTCGAGGTCCGGCAGGCGACGCCGGCCGACGTCGCCGGCATCGTCGCCCTGGTCGATCGGGCCTACGACCGCATCTCCGGATACAGCCGCGGCATGATCCGCGGCCAGATCAACAACTATCCCGACGGCCAGTTCGTCGCTCTCTACGAGGGAAAGATCGTCGGCTATTGCGCCTCGATGCGCCTCGACGAGGGGCTCGCTCTGGCGCCGCACGGATGGGAGGAGATCACCAACGACGGCTTCGCCTCCCGCCACGACCCCACCGGCGACTGGCTCTACGGCTTCGAAATGTGCGTCGATCCCGACCAGCGCGGGCTGCGAATCGGCCAGCGGCTCTACGACGCGCGCAAGGCGCTCGCCGAGCGGCTCGACCTCAAGGGGATCGTGGTCGGGGGCCGGTTGCCCAACTACGCCCGCTACCGCCGCAAGGTGAAGGGCCCGGAAGAATATCTCGCCCTCGCGGTCGAGGGAAAGATCAAGGATCCCGTCGTGGCCTTCCAGCTCAGGAATGGTTTCGAGCCGATCGGCGTGCTGGAAGGCTATCTTCCCGAGGACCGCGCCTCGGGCGGCCACGCCGCGCACATGGTCTGGCGCAACCCCTATGTCGATCCGAACGAGCCCGCCCGCTTCCGCGTCCCGCGCGACGTCGAGAGCGTCCGCATCGCCACCTGTCAGCTTCAGATGCGGGCGGTGAAGAATTTCGAGGAGTTCGTCTGCAACCTCGAATATTTCGTCGACGTCGCGGCCGACTACCGTTCCGATTTCATCGTCTTCCCGGAGCTGTTCACGCTCCAGCTGCTCGCCTTCGAGCAGGCCGAGCTGACACCCGCCGAAGCGATCGATCGTCTGACCGCGCGCACGCCCAATATCACCGCCGAGCTCTCGCGCATGGCGCTGCGCTACAACATCAACATCATCGGCGGCTCGCACCCGACCCGGACCGAGGACGGAGACATCCAGAACGTCGCCTACGTCTGCCTGCGCGACGGGTCCGTCCACGCCCAGGAGAAGATGCACCCGACGCCGAACGAGCGCTACTGGTGGAAGATCAGCGGCGGCGACCGGATCGACGCGATCCAGACCGACTGCGGCCCGATCGGCGTGCTCATCTGCTACGACAGCGAATTCCCAGAGCTAGCCCGCCGCCTCGCCGACGAGGGCGCGCGCATCCTCTTCGTCCCCTTCTGCACCGACAACCGCCAAGGCTATCTGCGGGTGCGCTACTGCAGCCAGGCCCGGGCGATCGAAAACCAGTGCTTCGTGGTGCTCTCGGGGAATGTGGGCAACCTACCGAACGTCGAGAACATGGACATCCAATATGCGCAGAGCTGCATCCTCACCCCTTGCGACTTTCCCTTCGCGCGGGACGGGATCGCCGCCGAGGCGAGCGAGAATGTCGAGACGCTGACGATCAGCGACGTCAACCTCGCCGACCTCACCTGGGCGCGCGCCGAAGGCACGGTCCAGAACCTGTCGGACCGGCGCTTCGATCTCTACCGCATCTCGTGGAACCCGCGCCCGCGCGACGCGCGACCGCCGACCACGCCGCCTGCCACCGGGACCGACACGCCGGGCGGCGGCTAGGAGCGGGCGCCGGGGCCGGGCGAGCGGACGTGTTCCGGGCGATAGCCGAAGCCGAGGATCGCGCCGACGATCCGCCGCAGCGCGAGGAAGCGGTCGAGCAGCCGCACCGGCAGCGGCGCCGACGGCAGCTCCGCGCGACGGGCGA
>JALYHK010000100.1 GCA_030776605.1 Pseudomonadota bacterium | reverse complement strand
CCGGAGGTCAGGCCGATGTCGGCATCGAGCACGCCCACGACCGTCAGGTGCGGGAAGTTGTGGCCCTTGGCGACGAGCTGCGTGCCGATGACGATGTCGATCTCCCTCGCCTCCATCCGCGCGACGAACTCCGCCGCCTTGGCGGGCGACCAGATGGTGTCCGAGGTGACGATCGCGGTCCGCGCCTCCGGGAGCAGGGCGTGGACCTCATCGGCGATCCGCTCCACGCCCGGGCCGCAGGGCACCAGGCTGTCCTCCTCGCCGCATTCGGGGCAGGCGCGCGGAGGCGGCATGACATGACCGCAGTGGTGACAGGCGAGGCGGGAGACGAGCCGGTGCTCCACCATCCAGGCGGTGCAATTGGGGCACTGAAAGCGATGGCCGCAGTTGCGGCAGAGGGTCAGCGGCGCGTAGCCGCGCCGGTTCAGGAAGAGGAGCGACTGGTCGCCGGCCTCGAGCTTCTGCTCGAGCGCGGCGACCAGCGAGGGGGCGAGCCAGCGGCCGCGCGGCGGCGGCTCCTCGAGCAGGTTCACGGCCGCGATCTCCGGCAGCTCGGCGGCGCCGTAGCGCTCGGAGAGCCGCACCTCCTTGTAGACTCCGATCTCAGCCAAATGCCGGCTCTCGATCGCGGGCGTTGCGGAGGCAAGGATCGCGGGCACGGCCTCCATCTTGGCCCTCATCACCGCCACGTCGCGGGCGTGATACTGCACGCCCTCCTCCTGCTTGAAGCTCGTCTCGTGCGCCTCGTCCACGACGATCAGGCCGAGCCGGCGGTAGGGGAGGAAAAGGGCGGATCGGGCGCCGACCACCACCTGCGCCTCGCCCATTGCGATCGCCCGCCAGGCGCGGCGGCGCTGCGACTGGCGAAGGCCCGAATGCCAGGCGACCGGCTCACAGCCGAAGCGGCTGGAAAAGCGCCTCAGGAAGGGTTCGGTGAGCGCGATCTCCGGAAGCAGCACGAGGCACTGCCGCCCGCGCCGCACCGCCTCGGCAACCGCCTCGAAATAGACCTCGGTCTTGCCCGATCCGGTGACGCCGTCGAGCAGGAAGGGAGCGAAGCGGGCCGCCTGCACGGCGGCGGTCAGCTCCGCTGCCGCCGCGGCTTGCGCGGGCTCGAGCCGCGGCGGCGCGTGGTCCGGATCTGGGGCAGGGAAGGGATCGTCGACGCTCACCTCGACCGCTTCGATCGCGCCGGCCTTCACGAGGCCGCGGATCACGCCGTCCGATACTCCCGCGGCCAGCGCCAGCTCGCGCACCAAGCCCTGTCGGCCGGCGATTCGTTCCAGCGCCTGCGCGCGCTGCGGCGTGAGCCGGTCAGGGATGAGCCCGGTGGCGCGATATTCGACGATGGTCCGCGCGCCGTCGAGCGCGCTCGCGGAGGCGAGCGCCATCCGCAGCACCGCCGCAAGCGGCGCCATGTAATAATCGGCGGTCCACTCGATCAGCCGCCTGAGCGGCGTGCCGAGCGGCGGCAGGTCGTAGACGTGGAGGAGGGGGCGCAGGCGGTTGTCGCCGACTTCCTCTGCCGGCAGCCGTTCCGCGTCCCAGACGACGCCGGTCACCTGCCGGGGGCCGAGCGGGGCGAGGACGATCGAGCCGGGCTCGACGGTCATGCTGTCCGGCACCTTGTAGTCGAGCGGCCCCAGGGCGGCGTTCAGCAGGACCAGGCGGGCGCGTGACATGGCCGGGCATATAGCCCGGCTCCGCCGCCGCGCCATCAGTGGGGCCGCGGCCTCCACCTTGCCGGTCCGGAGCCGCCGTGACATCTTGGCCGTCACGGCAGGAGACACGTTAGATGCGCTTGGATGTCGACCCCGACGGCGGACGCCTGCCGATCAAGCTGGACTCGACCTCGAACGGCGAGTTCGCGCCGATCCCGCTCGACGCCACGCTGAAGCGCGCGAATGCGGCGGCCTCCGAACAGGCGGGCGAGCTGGCAAAGCGGCTCGGCCTCAGCCGGCGCAATTTCCTGGTCTCGCTGTCTGGAGCCGCATCGACCTTGCTGGCCTTCAACGCCGCCCACGCAGCGGCCGGCCGCACTGGCGGCTTCTTCGAGCTCAGCCCCGATGCGGCGACCGAGCCGCAGCTGGCCGAAGCCGAGCTCGGCCGCGCGGAGTGGATCTTCGACGTTCAGGGGCATTTCGTGAACCCCACCGGCGCCTGGCTTCGCACAGTGCCCGCTGGTGCGCGGCCCCTCGCCGGAATGGAAAAGGCGCAGTGCGAGCTCGCCGGCTTCACCGGCGAGAGGAGCTACCTCCAGTGCCTCGGCCCGTCCGAGTTCATCAAGGACGTGTTCCTCGATTCGGATACCGACATCATGGTCCTCTCCTTCGTGCCCTCGACCCGCGAGGGCGAGCCGCTGACCATCGAGGAAGCGGCCGCAACGCGCGAGATCGTCGAGCGCATGGAGGGCAGCAAGCGGCTGATGCTGCACGGCCGGGTCAACCCGAACCAGCCCGGCGACGTCGAGGACATGGACCGGCTCGCGGCCTTCGGCGTCAGCGCCTTCAAGACCTACACCCAGTGGGGACCCTCCGGCGAGGGGTTCTGGATGACCGACGACGTCGGCATCGCCTTTCTGGAAAAGGCGCGGTCGCTCGGCATCCGCAATATCGCGATCCACAAGGGCCTGCCGTTCGGCCCACGCAGCTACGACCATTCCACCTGCCGCGACATCGGGCCGATCGCGCGGCGCTTTCCCGACATGAACTTCCTCATCTACCATTCCGGCTATGTCATCGGCGAGCCGGAGGGGCCGTACGATCCCGCCCGCACCGACGGCGTCGATGCGCTGATCACCTCGCTCGAGCAGGCCGGCGTGCCGCGCAATTCGAACGTCTATGCCGAGCTCGGATCGACTTGGCGGTTCGTCTCGACGCGCGACCCGACGAGCGCCGCACATCTCCTCGGCAAGCTGTTCAAGCATGTGGGGGAGGACAACGTCCTGTGGGGCACCGATTCCATCTGGTACGGCTCCCCCCAGGACCAGATCCAGGCCTTCCGCGCCTTCCAGATCTCCGACGAGCTGCAGGAAGCGCACGGCTATCCGCGGATCACCCCGGAACTGAGATGCAAGGTGTTCGGCCTCAACGCCGCGAGGCCCTATGGCCTGGACGTGGCGCGGCTGCAGCGGGAGGGCGCGACCGATCGCATCGCGCGCGAGCGGCTGGACTATGCCGAGCGCCCCAACCCGTCCTTCGCCACCTACGGCCCCCGCACCCGCCGCGAGCTCGCCAACTTCCTGCGGATGAGCGGCGGCCAGCCGTGACGCAGCGTGCCTGAACGAGGCGCCGCCGGCTGGACCGGCGATGCAACATAGCCCGGCGCCGTCCGTTTCACCTCCGTCCCCTTCGATCGGAGTGAAACGGAATGGACCAGTTGCTTTCCCGCCGCAGCCTGCTTGCCGCCGGCTGCGCCTTTCCCCTCCTCGCCCTTCCGGGCTGCGCCTCGCTCGGCGGCTTCGGCATGGTCGATGCGCTGCGCCGCATCCTCACCATCTCCTCGCAGCGCGCCTTCGCCAGGCTGCTTCAGGACAACGGCTTCTTTCAGGACGAGCTTGCCCGAGTGCCGCTGCCGCCGCAGCTCGCAGGCACCGGCGCGGTCGTCGGAGCGCTGCTGTCGACGCCGCTGGTCCAGAACCAGCTCCTCCAGCTGATGAACCGTGCCGCTGCCAATGCCGCCGAGGTCGCAGCCCCGATCATCTACGATTCGATCCGCACCATGAGCTTCACCGACGCGGTGTCTCTGGTCCGCGGCGGGCCGACCGCCGCCACCGATTATCTCCAGCGGATGATGGGCAATGCTATCGTCGATGCGATGTTCCCGCGCGTCGGCAGCGGCCTCAGGGCGTTCGACAACGGCATATTGAACCAGGTCGTCCAGGCCGCTAGCGGCATCGACTTCGGCGGCTTGCAGCGCCACGTCACGCAGAGCGCGGCGCGCGGCATCTACCGCGCGATCGGCCGCGAGGAGGCGGCGATACGCGCCAATCCGCGCGAGACCGGCGACCCCCTCATCATCGGCGTCTTCGGCGCGCTTCGCTGATCATCGGCGTCTCCGGCGCGCTCCATGGTGACGCCTCGTCGGCTCCGGGCTATGGGCGAAGACGCACACAGCCCGGAGCGCAATGCACATGAAGTTCTTCGTCGACACCGCCGACACCGCCGAGATCAGGGACCTTGCCGAGACGGGGCTGCTCGACGGGGTCACGACCAACCCGTCGCTGGTCCACAAGGCCGGTCGGGACTTCCTGGAGGTGGTCAAGGAGATCTGCGGGATCGTCGCCGGGCCGGTGTCGGCCGAGGTGGTCGCCCTCGACCATGCGGAGATGATGCGCGAGGCCGAAGTCTTGAGGAAGATCGGCGACAACATCGCCATCAAGGTCCCGCTCACCGTCGACGGCCTGAAGACCTGCAAGGCGCTGACCGGCGACGGGACGATGGTCAATGTCACCTTGTGCTTTACCGCAAACCAGGCGCTGCTTGCCGCCAAGGCCGGCGCGACCTTCATCTCGCCGTTCGTCGGCCGCCACGACGATGTCGGCCTCGACGGGATGCAGATCGTCTCGGAGATCCGGATGATCTACGACAATTACGAGTTCGGGACCGAGATCCTGGTGGCGAGCGTGCGCCATCCCGTGCACGTGCTCGAAGCGGCGAAGATCGGCGCGGACGTGATGACGGCGCCTCCGGCGGTGATCCGCAGCCTGTTCAAGCATCCCCTCACCGACCGCGGCCTGGAGGCGTTCCTCGCCGACTGGGAAAAGACCGGCCAGAAGATCGGCTAGGCCGACCGGGTGATCGGGGGCGCGCCGGCTCCGCGCGCGGACAATTCCAATCGCTTCTTAACCATATCCGGGTTAGGCTTCCCCGATGGGTACGGTGATCAGCTTCGAGGACCGGGCGCTCGCGACGCTGCGCGCCCGGGTCGCGGCGGCGGAGGAGGCCAACCAGGACCTCATCGCCTTCGCCCGCGGTCATTCGGGCGCCGTCGCCTCGATCCACGAAGCTGTGCTCGCCGCCGTCGAGGCGGAAGGCTTCGACCATCTCATCCACATCGTCACCCAGGAATGGCCGCAGATCCTCGGCCTCGACGCCGTCGCCGTCGCCCTCTTCGCGGGCGAGATGGGGGTGCGCGCCGACGCTTCGGGGCTGCAGTTCGTCGATCCGCGGGTGATCCGCAAATCGATCCGGGGCTTCGACGGCGTCGTGCTGCGGGGCGTCGAGCGGGGCCATCCCCTGTTCGGCCCCGCCTGCGAGCTGATCCGCGCCGAAGCGCTGGTCCGCCTCGAAAGCGATCCGCCGCTGCCCAACGGCCTGCTCGCGCTCGGCCAGCGCAGCGCCCAGGGCTTCGAGACCCGCCACGGCTCGGAACTGCTCGTCTTCCTCGGACGGGTGCTGACCCGCTGCATGGGCCGGTGGCTGATCCCCTGACCGATGAACCGGGTGAATGATGCCCCGCATCACTCAGCCCTGTCCGGGGGACAGGGCGGCCCGGTTCATCCGGCCCGCGCCATCGCCGCGCGGTGGCACGACCATCTTTCCGACGCCCGCCGAAGGTCCGAACACACCGTGCGCGCCTATGTCGCGACGGCGCACCGGCTGATCGACTTCCTGGGGC
>JALYHK010000099.1 GCA_030776605.1 Pseudomonadota bacterium | reverse complement strand
CCGCGCAGACGCGCTGCAGCGGCTCGGCGGCGCGCGCGACCTCGTCATCGCCGAGGCCCTTCAGCCGCAGCTGGAACGCCGCGACCGGGCCGGCGTCGAGCGCCGCCGCCAGCGCCTCCGCGAAATCCTCGCCGATCCGCTCGGGCGAGATCAGGTAGAGCCCGCATGCGCCGCGGTCGGCAGGCTCGAAGCGCGAGGCGAAGGCGGGGTCGAGCGCGTCCTCGTCCATCAGCCCCGTTGTGGCGCCAGCCGCTCGGCGGTCAAGCAGAGAAAATAGTCGGGCTTGCGGCCCGTGCCCGAGGCGGTGCGGAACCTGCCGAACCCCGCTGCGCCGAGCAGCGCCTTCACCTCCGCTTCGCTCCAGGGGCGGAAGCCGTGGACGTGGCCCGGCCATTTGGCGAGCTCCTCCGGCGGCTCCAAGGCGACGGCGAGCGTCCCGCCGGGGCGGATCACGCGCGCCAGCTCGGCCGCCGCGGCAGCGGGCTCGGGCCAGAAGTAGATGTTGTTGACGCTCGCCGCCTTGTCGATCGAAGCCGCGGCGAGCGGCAGCGCCTCGACCGAGCCGTGGACGAGGCGCAGACGCCCCTCGGCGAGCGCGCGGCGGAAGCGTCTGCGCGCCCGCTTGACCATAGCCTCGGACAGGTCGACGCCGGTCACCTCGGCCGAGCCGGCGGCGAGGAAATCGCGCAGCAAGGCGCCGCCGCCGAAGCCGATCTCGAGCAGCCTGTCACGCGGCCCCGGCGCCAGCTCGTCCAGCACCAGCCGGTTCATCGCCGCCCCGATGCGGTCGAGCCACGGCCCGAAGATCAGCCGCCCCGCCAGCCCGTGCGGGCACGCGAACTGCCGCGCCAGCCACCGCGTCGGCAAGCGTCACAAGCTCTTGAGCGTCGAGGCGCGGTAGATTTCGTCGATGGCGGTGCCGAGCGCGCGGTCGAACTCCTCGTCGCTCATGTCGTGGCGCAGGTCCTCGAGCAGCGCCCGCGAGAAGCTGGCGATCATCGCCCGGTTCTTGGCGAGCTCGCGGCACGCCTCCTCGCGCGAAAAGCCGCCGGAAAGCGCCACCACCCGCGCCACCGCCGGATGGGCGATGACCGGCGCGAACAGGTCCGGCTCCTCAGGGATCGAGAGCTTCAGCATCACCCGGCGCCGTGGCGGCAAAGCGTCGAGGGCCCGGATCAGCGCGTCGCGCAGCAGCCGGTCGGCCTCGCCGCGCTCCGGGCTCTTGATCGAGACTTCCGGCTCGACGATCGGCATCAGCCCGGCGACGGCGATGCGGTTCGCCGCCTCGAACTGCTGGTCGACGATCCGCGCAATGCCGCCTTGGTCGGCGAGGTTGATCACCGAGCGCATCTTGGTCCCGAACACACCAAGGTCGCGTGCCCGCTCGAGCAGCTCGTCGAGGCCGGTCATCGGCTTCATCAGCTGCACGCCGTCGGCCTCGTCATCCAGCCCCTTGTCGACCTTGACGAACGGAACGACGCCGCGCTCCCAGAGCAGCTGCGGCACCGGCTTTCCGTCCGCCTCGCCGTCCATCGTCTTCTCGAACAAGATCGCGCCGATGATCTTCTGCCCGGTGAAGGAGCGCGCGGTGACGATGCGCACGCGCATGTCGTGGATCAGCGCGAACATCTCCTCCTCGCTCGACCAGGCGCTCTCGTCGAGCCCATAGCCCTTGAGGGCCTTGGGCGTCGAACCGCCGCTCTGGTCGAGCGCGGCGATGAACCCCGCCCCGCCGAGCATCTGCGCCATCATCTTCGCGTCTTGCATGCTGTTGTCCCCTGCTGAGCTGATCGGCATGACGTCGGCTGCGCCTAGCGCAGCGCCGCGTCAGGAGGCAACGCCGAGGGGGACGGCGCTGAGGTTTACCGCGACCGAGATCCGGAGGCCCGTCCCCTTGTACGGGCGCACCGAATGGCTCAGCCAGGCAGGGAACATGACGATCCGGCCGGTCTGCGGGCGCATCCAGGTCTCGTGATGGTCCGGCTTGCCGCCAGGTCGGCGGAAGCGCAGGTCCGGCGCCGCCATCCGGATCGCGGGCATGCGCGGGTCCTCGAGCACCAGCTCGCCGCCGAGCGCGCGGTCAGGCGAGCCGCCGTAGCCGTCATCGACGTAGTAGACCGCGGACCAGAAGGCGCCCGGATGGCGGTGGAACTGGTTGGAGGCGCCGGGGCCGGAGACGTTCGCCCACATCTCCGGAAACCAGCGGTGGCGCGGCCTGCCCGGCTCGGCCTTGATGTCGACGCTGAACTGGTCGGCCGCGGCGACGATGCGCTCGAGCAGCTTGCGGGCGGGCTCGCCGCCCCAGCGCAGCATCTGGGTGTCCGAATGCCAGCCGCCGACGTTCGAGATCTCGACGCCCTTATCCTCGGCCTGCCGCGCGAGGATCGCCTCGCGGAGCTGGCGGTTGATCTCGGCCGCACCGGGCAGCCGGTCGACGACGACCATCGTCTCGAAGAGCCCCGCCGCCTGCGGGCCGCCGGCCGGATCGCGGTTCATCGCTGCTCCAACGCCCGGACGCCCGGCAATTGCTTGCCCTCCATCCATTCGAGGAAAGCTCCGCCGGCCGTCGAAACGAAGCTGAATTGGTCGGCGACGCCGGCATGGTTCAATGCCGCCACCGTGTCGCCGCCGCCGGCCACCGAGGTCAGGCTCCCCTCCTGCGTCAGCGCGGCAGCGGTGCGGGCGAGCGCGACGGTGGCGGCATCGAAGGGCGGCGTCTCGAAGGCGCCGAGCGGACCGTTCCACACCAGCGTCCGGCAGGTCTTGAGCACGTCGGCCAGCGCCTCGACCGCGGCCGGGCCGACGTCGAGGATCATCTCGTCTTCGGTCACTTCGTGGACATTGCAGATGCGCAGCGTCGGCGGGTTGGGCGCGAGCTCCTGCGCCACCACGACGTCATAGGGCAGGTGCACCGTGCAGCCGCTGCGCTCGGCGGCATCGAGGATGTCGAGCGCCGTCGCGGCGAGGTCGCGCTCGGCGAGCGACTTGCCTACCTCCACCCCGCGGGCGGCGAGGAAGGTGTTCGCCATGCCGCCGCCGATGATCAATTGGTCGACCCTGCCCACGAGGTTGGTCAGCACGTCGAGCTTGGTGGAGACCTTGGCGCCGCCGACCACCGCCGCCACCGGCTGCTCGGGAGCGCCGAGCGCCTTCTCGAGCGCCTTGAGCTCCGCCTCCATCGCGCGCCCGGCATAAGCTGGGAGCAGGCGCGCCAGCCTCTCGGTCGAGGCGTGGGCGCGGTGGGCGGCGGAGAAGGCGTCGTTGACGTAGAGGTCGCCGAGCGCCGCCATCTCCCGGGCGAAGGCGGGGTCGTTCCTCTCCTCGCCCGGGTGGAAGCGGACGTTTTCGAGCAGCGCGATCTCGCCGGGAGCGAAGGCCGCCACTGCCGAGCGCGCCTCCTCGCCGCAGCAGTCGGCCACGAAGCGCACCGGTCGGCCGAGGAGGTCGGCGAGCGGCCCCGCCACCTGCCCCAGCGACATGTCCGCGCGCCGCTCCCCCTCGGGCCGGCCGAAATGGGCGAGCAGCAGCACGACCGCTCCCTTGTCGGCGAGCTCGGTGATCGTCGGGACGGCGGCGCGGAGCCGCGTGTCGTCGGATACCGTGCCGTTCGCCATCGGGACGTTGAGATCGACGCGGACCAGCGCGCGCCTGCCGCGGACGTCGCCGAGATCGTCTAGGGTAGGGAAATTCGCCACCTGTTCAGCACCCGTCCTGCCGAGCGAAGTCGAGACACACGTTCGAGCGAAGCGAGAACTCCCGGCCTCGACTCCGCTCGGCAGGGCCCTCGACGTCGCTCGGGGCGAACGAGCCCTGCCGCCACCGATTACCTCAACCCACCGCCGCCATCGCGCCGGCCGTGTCGACCATCCGGTTCGAAAAGCCCCACTCGTTGTCGTACCAGCTGACGACGCGCACCAGCCGCCCTTCGAGCACCGCCGTCTCGAGGCTGTCGACGGTCGAGCTCGCCGGATTGTGATTGAAGTCGATCGAGACCAGAGGCTCGTCGGTGTAAGCGAGGATGCCGGCGAGCGGCCCGTTCTCCGCCGCCTCCTTCAGCGCTCCGTTCACTTCTTCGACGCTGGTCTCCCGCTTCGGAGCGAAGGTGAGATCGACGAGGCTGACGTTGGGCGTCGGCACGCGCACCGCCGACCCGTCGAGCTTGCCCTTCAGCTCGGGGAGCACCTCGCCGACCGCGCGGGCGGCGCCCGTGGTGGTCGGGATCATCGACATGCCGGCGGCGCGGGCGCGGCGCATGTCCTTGTGGATCTGGTCGAGGATCTTCTGGTCGTTGGTGTAGCTGTGGATCGTCGTCATCAGACCGCGCTCGATGCCGATGGCATCGTTCATCACCTTGGCGACGGGGGCGAGACAGTTGGTGGTGCACGAGGCGTTGGAGACGATGGTGTGGCCCGCCTCAAGCCTGTCGTGATTGACCCCGTAGACGACCGTGAGGTCGACGCCCTTGGCGGGTGCGGAAATCAGGACTTTCCTTGCGCCCGCAGCAAGGTGCGCGCTGGCCTTGTCGCGGTCTGTGAAGAATCCCGTGCATTCGAGCGCGATCTCGACGCCGTTGTCGCCGTGCGGCAGCTTGGTCGGATCCTTCTCGGCGGTGACGAGGATGCGCCGGTCATCGACGATGAGATGGTTGCCGTCGGCCCTCACCTCCCCCGGCCAGGCGCCGTGGACACTGTCGCGCTTGAACAGCAGCGCGTTCGACGCGGCGTCGGCGAGGTCGTTGATCGCGACCAGCTCGAGCCCGCTGTCCTGCTTCTCGAGCATAGCCCGGGCCACCAGCCGGCCGATGCGGCCGAAGCCGTTGATCGCAACTCTGGTCGCCATGTCATTGATCTCCCTGTCCCACGGCCGCGAGAACTCGCGGCACGATCGCCTCGGCGGTGAAGCCGAAGCGCCTGAAAAGGTCCTCGGCCGGAGCCGAGGCGCCAAACCGGTCGAGGCCGACGGCGAGGCCGTCGGGGCCGACGTAGCGTTCCCAGCCGAGCGTCGCCCCCGCCTCGATCGACACCTTGAGGACGCCCGGCGGGAGCAGATCGTTCCGGTAGCCGGGCTCCTGCGCGTCGAACAGCGAGCAGCAGGGCATTGAGACGACGTCGGCGCCCACCCCCTGCCCTTCGAGCGCCTCGGCGACGGCGAGCGCCACCGCCACCTCCGAGCCGGTGCCGATCAGCACCGCCCGCCGCTCGCCCACCGCCTTGCGCAGGCGATAGGCGCCGCGGGCGCAGAGATTGTCGGTGCGCTCGAGCCGGAGCTGGGGCACGTTCTGGCGGGTGAGCGCGAGCAACGACGGCCCGCCCCGGCGCTCGAGCGCGAGCGCCCAGCATTCCGCGGTCTCGACCGCGTCGGCCGGCCGGAAGACGGCGAGGTTCGGAATCGCCCTGAGGCCCATCAGATGCTCGATCGGCTGGTGGGTCGGCCCGTCCTCGCCGAGCCCGATCGAATCGTGGGTCATCACATAGATGACCTTTGCCTTCTGCAGCGCCGACAGCCGGATCGCCGGCCGCGCATAGTCGGTGAACACCAGAAAGGTGCCGCCGTAGGGGATCACCCCGCCGTGCAGCGCCATTCCGTTCATGGCCGCCGCCATGCCGAACTCGCGGATACCGTAATAAATGTACCGCCCCGCATAATTCTCGGCGGTCAACGCCTCCTGGTCCTTG
>JALYHK010000098.1 GCA_030776605.1 Pseudomonadota bacterium | reverse complement strand
GGTGGAATGTGACTTGCCGGCGTGGGCGCGCCAGTCGGCATTGCCGAGCTTGTCGGCGATCAGCGCGTCGGCGGTCTCCGGGTCCGGGACGCGCAGGAAGGCCTCGGCGAGCGAGAGCAGGGCGACGCCTTCGGAGGTGTTGAGGCGGTATTCCTGGAGGAACTGGTTGACCCAGCCCGACGACTGGGCGGCGCGCAGCTCGGCGAGCATCGCCCGCGCCCGCGCTTCGACCCGCGCGCGTGCGGCCGAGTCGAGCGAGGCGTCGCGCAGCAGCGGCTTCAGCACCTCGGGCTCGGGGGCGCGATGCAGCCTTTCCAATACCCTTCTCGCGGTTGCCGTAGCGTCCGCCATCTGCCTCACCTCGCGGGGGTTGAGTCTGGTGTCGGCGTGGCTCTAGACGGCCGCAATGCCCATCGCCAGCATCGATGAGATCAGGGGCCGGCTCGGCCGCGAGGTCGGCGTCTCGGATTGGATCCTGGTCGATCAGCCGCGCATCGACGCTTTCGCCGAGGCGACCGAGGACCGCCAGTTCATCCACGTCGATCCGGCGGCCGCGGCGGCGACGCCGTTCGGCGGCACCGTCGCCCACGGCTTCCTCACCCTGTCCCTGCTCAGCCGGATGGCGGCCGACGCCATGCTCCGCCCCGCCGGGGTGAAGATGGGCGTCAACTACGGCTTCGAGCGCGTCCGCTTCGTCGCGCCGGTGCGCTCGGGAAGCCGGGTGCGCGGCCGCTTCCGGCTCGACAGCTTCGAGGAGAAGCGGCCGGGCCAGTGGCGCTTCGTCCACAACGTCACCGTCGAGATCGAAGGCGAGGACAAGCCCGCCCTCACCGCCGACTGGATCGGATTGATTTTCGTATGACACCCCCCGGGACAGTTACCTTAGCCGTCGCGCGCGGCTTCGCACTTCGGCGCGCGAAGGTAACTGCCCCCTCCGCACCCCGCTGAAAGGACTTCGAAATGGCCATCCGCGACGCCGTCATCGTCTCCACCGCCCGCACGCCGATCGGCAAGGCATATCGAGGCGCGTTCAACGCGACGCCCTCGCCCACCCTCGCCAGCCACGCGATCAAGGCCGCGGTCGAGCGGGCGAAGGTCGATCCCGCCGAGATCGACGACTGCATCATGGGCGCCGCGCTCCAGCAGGGCGTGCAGACGACGATCGGCCGCACCGCCGCCCTGCGCTCGGGCCTTCCGGTCACCGTCGCCGGGATGTCGATCGACCGGCAATGCTCGTCCGGGCTGATGGCGATCGCCACCGCCGCCAAGCAGATCATCGTCGACCGGATGGAGGTGGTGCTCGCCGGCGGGGTCGAATCGATCAGCCTCGTCCAGACGCCCGAAATGCGGCTCGGGCCGGATCCCGAGCTGCTCTCGATGCACAACGGCATCTACATGCCGATGATCCAGACCGCCGAAGTGGTCGGCAAGCGCTATACGGTCAGCCGGGAGCGGCAGGACCGCTACGCGCTGCGCTCGCAGCAGCTCACCGCCAAGGCCCAGGCGGAAGGGAAGCTGGACGACGAGATCGTCCCCGTCACCACCAACATGAAGGTAACCGACAAGGAAACCGGCGAGACGTCGATCAAGGAGGTGACCATCGCCCGGGACGAGGGCAATCGCCCCCAGACCACCTACGAGGATCTCGCCAAGCTCCAGCCGGTGATGGGGCCCGAGGCGATGATCACCGCCGGCAACGCCTCGCAGCTGTCGGACGGCGCCTCGGCCTGCATCCTGATGGAGGCGGGCCTCGCGGCGAGCCGCGGGCTCGATCCGCTCGGCCGCTACCTGGGCATGACCGTCGCCGGCACGGAGCCGGACGAGATGGGCATCGGCCCGGTGTTCGCGGTGCCCAAGCTGTTGAAGCGCTTCGGCCTCGGCGTCGACGACATCGACCTTTGGGAACTGAACGAGGCTTTCGCCGTCCAGGTGCTCTACTGCCAGGACCGCCTCCGCATCCCGGACGAGAAGCTGAACGTCAACGGCGGCTCCATCTCGATTGGCCATCCCTACGGCATGTCGGGCGCGCGGATGACCGGCCACATCCTCATCGAAGGCCGCCGCCGCGGCGCCAAATATGTGGTGGTGACGATGTGCGTCGGCGGCGGCATGGGCGCGGCCGGGCTGTTCGAGGTGCTCTAGGCGCGGTGAC
The DNA here is from genome assembly GCA_030776605.1 of Pseudomonadota bacterium. Taxonomy (GTDB): domain Bacteria; phylum Pseudomonadota; class Alphaproteobacteria; order Sphingomonadales; family Sphingomonadaceae; genus Allosphingosinicella. Next base: position 3,530 of record JALYHK010000098.1, on the reverse strand, counting down.
GCCGGTGAAGGCGAGGCTGCGCGCGATGCGGATCGACGCGCACGCCGCGTGGCTGGCGGCGCGGGATCGAAGGACCCCTTGGCATGCCCGGGCGGTCGGGCTCGCCGTCGCCGCCTACGCGCTCTCGCCGATCGACCTGATCCCCGATTTCATCCCGGTGCTCGGGCTCCTCGACGATGCGGTGCTCATCCCTGCGGGGCTGTGGCTGTTCCTGAAGTTGGTGCCGGCTGAGCTGTTGGAGGAGCACCGCGCCGCCGCCGCCGCCGCCGCCGAGCGCCCGGTCAGCCGCCTCGGCCTGGCGCTGGTCCTCGCCCTCTGGATCGCGGCCGCCCTCCTGGCTTGGGCGCTGATCGCCTGACCCGCGGCGCGCCCGCCGATGCGCTCCGGAACGGCGCTTCCGCCAAAGCGTTTCTTGGAGGTTCGCGAAGGCTGACCGCCGCCGCAAGGCGGATTTCCCAGGGCGCCTCGGCCTTCACGGCCGGGGCGCCCTTGCTGTTGGCTGACACAGGCCGGGAGGAAGATGATGACGGAAGATACGATTGTTCAGCATCCCGAAGCGGCGGTCGATTACGGCCACGCCCTGATCTCCTCGCGGCGGGTCGAGGGCACGCCGGTCTACAACAAGGCCGGAGAGAAGCTCGGCACCGTCCACTCGGTGATGATCGAGAAGCGCAGCGGCAAGGTCGCTTACGCGGTCATGTCGTTCGGCGGCTTCCTCGGCGTCGGCGGCCGGGTGCACCCGATCCCGTGGGAGCGGCTGACCTACGACGTCGATCGCGACGGCTATGTGATCGACGTGACGCGCGAGCAGCTGGAGAAGGCGCCGTCGATGCACCTCGACGACACCGACCGGCCCGTCGACGAAAGCTATGAGGAGGCGTCGAGCTACTATGGCACGATGAGGTGGTGGGGCCTCTGACCCCCCGCTCGGCGCCAGCTTGGACTGTGGCGGCGCGGCCACAGGCGGGCGGCTGAAGCAGCCGCGCCGGCCGCGGCCGATTGCCTTGTCTCCTGCACAGGTATTTATTCTGCCTCCGCAACTAAAGAAGGAGAGGCAGGATGCTGAAAGCAGGGTTCGCGCACGGCAGAATAGTGTTGCTGGCAGGCGCATCGCTCGCCGCCTTGCTTGTTTCGGCCGCCCCGGCGGCGGCGCAGACCGGCCCCGCCGAGGCAACCGAGCAGACCGACTCTCCGGACATCGTGGTCACCGCCACGCTGCGCGAGGAGTCGCTGATCGACGTCCCCTTCTCGGTCAATGCGCAGACCGAAGAGGACATCCAGCGCTCTGCGGCGACCACGCTCGAGGACCTCTCCCGCAACGTCGCCGGCCTCAGCATCCAGAACCTCGGGCCCGGCCAAAGCCAGGTTTCCGTGCGCGGCGTCTCCTCCGGACAGATCGTGCGCGATCAGCCGGGCGTGAAGGAGCAGGTCGGCGTCTATCTTGACGAATCGGTCATTTCGCTGTCGCTGTTCACGCCGGACCTCGACCTGTTCGACCTCAACCGCGTGGAGACGCTGCGGGGGCCGCAGGGGACGCTGTTCGGCTCCGGCTCGGTCGGCGGGACGATTCGCTACATCACCAACCGGCCCCGCCTCGGCCTCGTGGAGGGGCTGGTCGAAGGCAATGTCAACCTGGTCGGCGGCGACGATCTGGGCGGCGCGCTCCGCGGCGCGGTCAACCTGCCGATCGGCACGATGGCGGCGGTCCGGGCGGTCGCCTACCACACCGAATATGCCGGCTTCGTCGACGCGCTTCGCGAAGGCGGCGGCATCGACGAGGACATCAACGACGGCCGCCGGACGGGCGGCCGGATCGCCGTCCGGTTCGAGCCCGCCGCCGATATCGCGATCACGCCGCGCCTCGTCTATCAGGAGATCCGCACCGACGGCTTCAACAGGCAGGAGGTGTTCAACCTCTTCGCCAACCAGTTCACCACGACCAGGCCGCGCGTCACCTTCCGCGAGCGGCAGCAGTTCCTTCTCCTCCAGGAGGGTTTCTCCGACGATACCTTCCTTGCCGATCTGACCGCGACGTTCGGCCTCGGGCCGGTCGAGCTGACCTCCGTCTCGACCTACATCAACCGCGACATCGTGGTCAGCCGCGACGCCAGCGCGCTGACCGGCAGCGTGACGATCAATCCGCTGTCGATCTGCTGCGGCTTCCCGCCATCGGCCGCGCTTCTGCCCTCGAACCTGATAGACACCACCGATCTCGAGCAGTTCACCCAGGAAGTCCGTCTCGCCTCCACCGGCGAAGGCCCGTTCCAGTGGCTGATCGGCGGCTTCTACGCCGACATCAACCGGGTCTACGCACAGCGCCTGCCGACGCCGGGATACGCCCAATTGATCGACGACGCGTTCGGGGCGGGTGCGGCGGCGGACATCGCCGGCCCTTATTCCCCCGACTCGCCGTTCAACTCGGACATTCCCTACGACATCGAGCAGCGGGCCGTGTTCGGCGAAGCGAGCTACGACTTCGGCCGCCTCACCGCGACCGCGGGGCTGCGCTATTACGACTTCAGCGAGGTTCGCGACATCCGCTTCCAGGGCCTGTTCGCCGATTTCACCGACCGCCGCGACGAGAGGACGTCCTCGGACGGCATCACGCCCCGGTTCATCCTCAGCTACGAGGCGGCGCAGGATGTGAGGCTGAACGCGCAGGTGGCCAAGGGATTCCGCCTCGGCGGCGTCAACGATCCGCTCAACCTCCCGCTCTGCACTCCCGAGGACCGGGCGACGTTCGAGCCGTTCGAGGGTTCGTTCGAAGACGAGACGCTGTGGAACTATGAGGTCGGCGTGCGCGGGCAGCGCAGGGGCCTCACCTTCCACGCCGCCGCCTTCTACACCGACATCAGCAACCTGCAGGTCACCCTCGACGCCGGCTCCTGCTCGTCCCGGATCGTCTTCAACGTGCCCGAAGCCCACACCATGGGCCTCGAGTTCGAGCTCGCTGCCGAGCCGGTCGAGGGCCTCGGCCTGTCGCTCGCCGGCAGCCTGATCGAGGCCGAGTTCGATTCGACGCTGACCAGCGGCGGAAACGTGGTCGGCGGCATCCGCGAAGGCAATCGGCTGCCGTCGGTCCCGCGCTTCCAGATCACGGCCAATGCGAGCTACGCCTTCCCGGTGGCGACCGGCGCCGAGGGCTATGTCGCCACCTCGTTCCAGCATGTCGGCAGCCGCTTCACCCAGCCGGGCGACCAGGAGGACAACCCGCGGGTCTTCGTGCACAATCTGCCGTTCGCCGGAATGCCGGCAGACGCGGCCACGACGCTCGACCTGCGGCTGCCCTCCTACCAGCTGGTCAACATCAGCGCCGGCGTCGATTGGGACAACGGCTTCAGCCTGATGGCCTATGTGACGAACCTGTTCGACGAGACCCCGATCCTCGCCTTCGACCGCGAGCGCGGCGGCCGGGCGCGGCTCGGCTTCCACATCGGGCAGCCGCGGACCTTCGGCCTCACCGCCCGCAAGCGCTTCTAGGCCGCCGCGCTTGGGCGCGATCGACCGCCGCTCCGCCCTGCGCGCCGGCG
>JALYHK010000097.1 GCA_030776605.1 Pseudomonadota bacterium | reverse complement strand
TTGCCGACCTTCGCCTTCTCGCCGAGTTCGGCCCCGGGGCGCAGCCGCGCGAACGGGCCGATCTCGGCGCCGCGCGCGATCGCGGCGCCTTCCACATGGGAAAAGGCGCGAACCGTGACGCCCTCGCCGATCTCGACGCCCGGCCCGAAGAAGACATTGGGCTCGATCAGCGTGTCGCGGCCGATCCTGGTGTCGTGGCTGAACCACACCGTCTCCGGCGCGACGAGCGAGACGCCGTCGGCCATCGCCCGCTCGCGCCGGCGCTGCTGCCAGGCGAGCTCCTGGCGGGCGAGCTCGGCGCGGCTGTTGATCCCCTCCACCTCGTCCGCGCCGACCTCGATCACGGCCGAGCGGCGGCCGTCGGCGGCTGCGATCATGACGATGTCCGGCAGATAATATTCGCCCGCCGCATTGTCGTTTCCGACCCGGCCGAGGAGCGGCCACAGGTCCGCCGCGCGCACCGCCATCAGCCCGGAGTTGCACAGATCGAGCGCCCGCTCCTCCTCGGTCGCGTCCCGATGTTCGACCATCTTGTCGATGGTGCCGTCGGGACGGGCGAGGATGCGGCCATATTGCTTCGGCTCGGCCGGGCGCGAGGCGACGACCACAGCGACCGGCGCATCCTGAGCGCCGAGGCGCTCCTGCATGCGCCGCATCGTCCCCGCCGTGACGAAGGGGGTATCGCCGTAGAGGATGAGGACGTCGCCGGCAAAGCCCTCGAGCGCCGGCTCGGCCTGGCGGACGGCGTGGGCGGTGCCGAGCTGCGGGTCCTGGACGACGACGCTGCCGGCGTGGCTCGCGACCAGCGGCTCGACCTGCTCGCGGCCGCTGCCGACGACGACCACCACCCGTTCCGGGCCGAGCTCGTCCACCGTGCCGAGCACGTATGCGAGCATCGGCTGCCCGGCGATCGGGTGCATGACCTTGTGCAGGTCGGACTTCATCCGCGTCCCCTTGCCGGCGGCGAGGATCACGGCGGCGACTGGTCGTCTGCTCGTCATGGCCGTGCCTTAGCCGCCGCCCGGCGCCATTGCCAGAGCGGCCCCGCGGCGGGGCGGCTCGCCAAAAGTCTGCTGTCTCAGTGCGGTGGCGTGCGCCCGCGGCCCGATGGCATCGCTCCGCCCCCCGCGCCTCCTTCGCCACCCGGCGGCTGGCGAAGCTGCGGCGGATCGTCCGCATCGAGCGGCCGCGGCGCGAAATGGTGCACCTTGCGCCCAAGGCACCAGAGCTCGAGCGGCTGCGCGCCCGCTTCCCCGCTCGCCATGCGGATCGCCTCGAGGTCGTCCGCCGCCTCGAACTCGTTCAGCCGGTCGATGCGGCCGCTGCGCGGATTGATGAAGTAGAGGCAGTAATAAGGCACGTCCGCCCCCTTGAGCGCGGCGCCGGGCGCGGCCGGCGCGGCAAGGAAAAACGCAATTTTATTAATACGAACAGAGGGCGATGCGGCCTCGACCCCGGCCGTCCCGCACCGGGACGGAGCGGCCGGCGGACGGGAAGACGCTGCCACGGGCGCGAGCTCAGCAGCTCGCCTTGGTCCAGAGATGGCGCAGCAGCATCAGCGGCGGCATGCGCATCCAGTGGGAGCGGATGTAGAAGGCGAAGCGAAGCGCCCGACGGGTCGGCTGCCCCCACCCGTCGCGGGCGAGGAGGCGCTGCTCGAAGGCCCGATCCGCCAGCCGCCGGCGGCCGGCGAGCGCGGGATCGACCGGAGTGGCGTAGAGGCGCTGCGCGAGGCGCAGCGCCCGCGACACCGCGGCAGAGAGCTGGTGGAGCCGCGCCCGCTCATCCAGCCGCTGCCAGAAGGCCGCGTCGGACGCGGCGAACTGCCGGAGCAGCCGGTCGATGTCCCACAGATTACGCAATCCGCCGGCAAGGTCGCCGTCGGCGAAAAGGTGCGCCGCCGCATGGACGACCATGTCGGCGGGAGCGAGGATGCGAAGGCCGCCGTCGAGCGGCACGCTCGCGTCGATCAGCGCGGCCGCGTCGGGCCGCGGACGGGCCGTGAGCGGCAGGATGGTGTGGTGGACGTCGATCATCCGGTCGCGGCTGCGGTGGATCAGCGGCGGCAGCTCATGCATCCAGCGGCGGTAATAGATGTCGTCATAGCCGTCCGCCTCCTTCACCCATTCCCAGCCGGCGGCGAGCAGCGCTTCCTCGACCTCGGGCAGGCTCTCGCGAGGGACCATCACGTCGAGATCGCCGATCGAGCGGCCGCGCGCCGCGTGGAGCGCGGCCGCGGCATAGGCCGTGCCCTTCAGCAGGATCACCGGCGCGCCGGTGGGCTCGAGCGCGCGCCGCGCCATCTCCGCCTCCCACAGCGCCTGAGTGCGGGCGTGGAGGCTGTCGCGCCGCGCGTCCTCGAGCAGCCGCTCGACCCGCACCGGGAGCGGCAGCCGCTCGAGCCGGAAAGCGAGGCTCCCGAGCAGCGATTCGGCGCGCGCGGCGGTGATGAGGCCGGTCCATTGCCGGCCCGCAAGCGAGGCGGCGCTCGACGGATCGGCAAGGGTGCGGACGAGGAGCCGCGCGGGGGTCACGACGGCAGCTCCCGCCAGAGCTCCTCGACGAGGGCGACGGCGGTATCGGCGTCGGGATAATCTATCGCCAGCGACGGGCAGGCGGCGACCAGCCCGGTCAGCGCATCGAAGCCGCGGCGGCCGAGCGCGACATAGTTGGTCGAGGCCTGGGTCAGCCGCACGAACGCCTCGGCCGGTCCCACCGCGCGCAGCGCCCGTTCTGCGCCGAAGCGGGGGAAGAGGATGAGCGCGGGGCGTGCCGGCTCCTCCATCCTCGCGACCGCATCGGCGCGCGGCTTCAGGTGGCGGATCGAGCCCTTGGGCGTGCCTTCGAGCAACGGACCCATCCGGGCGGCGCCGGCGACGCGCTCGATCAGCGCGATCGAGCCGTTCTTGAGGCTGATTGCGCGCGGGAACGGGTGGAGGGTGCCCTCGTCGCAATCCACAAGCGCGAACTCGTCGCCCATCAGCCGCCATCCGCCCTCGCCCAGCAGAGCGGCGAGGGTCGATTTGCCGGCGCCCGATTCGCCGGTCAGGATCAGCGCCCTCCCCGCCCGCTCGACGGTCGCCGCGTGGAGAAGGAGGAAGCGCTTCTGGCCGAGCGCCATCTGGAGGTTCATGCCCATTTCGGCGGCGAGCAGGCCGTGCGCGAGCGATAAAGGCGCTGCGTCCGGGAGCGTATAGTCGCCGGAGATCGTCACCGAGGGCCGCAGCCAGCGGCGCCACGGCTTTTCCGGCTCGAGCCGCACGGTGAAATCGCAGACCTCGCCCGGCGGCGCCGGATAGCCCTCGTAGAGGCGAGCGAGCGCGCGGAGCGGACCCGGCCAGGCCGAGCCGAACCGGAACGAGACCGGCCCGATGGCGAGGTCCAGGGCGTGCCTCACGCCCGCCTCACCAGCCCCGCCGCCTCGAGCTCGGCCAGACGCGCCGCGACCGCGCCGGCGTCGCCGTCCTGGACTTCGTAGCGCGCCGCGATCCGCGCGAGGATCGCGGCGGCGTCGCCCGGGCCCTCGTGCAGCGCCTCGAGGATCTGCGGCGCCGGCGGCGCGACGATGTGGGTCATCCCCGAAGGGCCATGGAAAAGCGCGGTGAGCCCGTCGAGCTCGACGAGGCGCAGCGCCTGCGGATCGTCGGCGGTGTAGACGGCGGAGGGCACGGCTGCGCCCTCAGCGGGGCATCTGCAGCGAGGCGTAGCAGGTGAAGCCGCTCATCCCCGACTGCAGGCGGCGGATGTAATTGGCGTAGGCCTGGGCGGATTCGCTGTCTATTCCGGGCGGCGTGAGGCCGTTGCGGAGCAGCGCCTTGGCCTCCTCGCCGGTGATCGGGCGCGGCGCCGGCGCGAACGAGCCGGGCGTGCCCGGCGCGACCAGGCCGCCGTCGGCGGCGATATATTGACCGCCGGCATGAGGGCCGGGCACCGGTATCTCGCAGCTGAGCACCGAGCCTGCCGTCTGGGTGAGCGCCGGACGGATCGTCACGACGGTGGAGGCCGCCGCCGCGCCGAGCGCGAGCACAGTCCGCCGGCCCGGATTGGCCGGTCCGCTGCCTTGCCGCACGTCCTTCTTGTCGCCCATCGCCTTCCGATACACCGGAGCGCCTTACATAAGCGTAAAGCGGCAGCGCGGCGATGGGCGCGCCGGAACCGTCCCGCCGCGGCACAAGCGGCGGAGAAAAATCGTTTCGCCGTCGTTTACAAGTGACCGGCCCCGCTGTCCGTGCGGCGCCGGCGTTCGTCCGGCGCGGCGTAACGGCGCCGGAAGCGAGGAGGAAAACGGCATGAAGTCAGCACTTCTGGCGATCGCGCTGATGACCGGCAGCGCAGCTCTGGCGCAGAGCACCGATATCGTCGCTCCGGCCAACTCGAATCCTGAGACCGACGCACGCGGGATCCCGGTGATCTCCGCCCCCGCGGAAGTCCCGCCCGGTGCGAACCAGCCGGTGCGGCCGACGCCAGGCGTTCAGGCCACCCCCGCGCCCAATCAGCAGCAGGTCTTCGCACCCCGTCCGGCGCAAACCGAATATCCGCCGTGCACGCGCGAGGTCACCGACAATTGCGTGCAGACATACGAGCGCGGCGTGCGTAGGCCGCGCTGATCGGCCCGGCCGTCCCCCCGCGCTCCGGCGCCCGGACGGCCCCCATCACGAAATCCAGCAGAGGAGGAGAGGATGAAGTCAGTCATTTTTGCAGCCGCGCTCGTCATCGGCGGTGCCGCCATGGCCCAGACGCCGCCAGGCGACGGCATCACCCAGCAGGGAACGAACCCCGAAGGCCAGCCGTGCACCCCAGCGGGCTTCAACCAGGGCATCAGCGTCTATCCGCCCTGCGGGCCGGGCAACGTGCATCCGGCGGCGGCCAATCCGCAGAACCCGCCGCCTTGCTCGCGCACCGTCACCGACCACTGCATCCAGACCTACGAGCGCGGCGTCAGCCGGCGGCGCTGACCGCAACCCGCGCTCGAGCCCTTGCTGCCGCACCCTGCGGCGGAAGGGCCTGGTTGTCGGCCGAGGCGGCGATCGGCAATGATCGCCGCGCGGCTCGCTCTCGTGCGGCGCAAGTCTGAAGAGGGCGGGACGGACCGGTGACGATCAGCTTCGAAGGCCGCGTCGCGATCGTGACCGGCGCCGGCGGCGGGCTCGGCCGCGCCTATGCGCTCGAGCTCGCGCGTCGCGGCGCGAGAGTGGTGGTGAACGATGTCGGCGGCGCCCGCGACGGCTCGGGCGCCTCGGACGCGGCCGCGCCGGTGGTGGCCGAGATCGAGGCGGCGGGCGGCACCGCCATCGCCGACGGCGCAAACGTCGCGGACTTTGGCCAGGTCGAGGCGATGGTCGCCCGCGCCAGGCAACGCTGGGGCGGCGTCCACATCCTCATCAACAATGCCGGCATCCTGCGCGACAAGAGCTTCGCGAAGATGAGCATGGACGATTTCCGGCTGGTGGTGGAGGTCCACCTGATCGGCTCGGCCAACTGCGGTAAGGCGGTGTGGGAGACGATGCGCGAGCAGGGCTACGGGCGCATCCTGATGACCAGCTCCTCGACCGGCCTCTACGGAAATTTCGGCCAGGCGAACTACGGCGCGGCCAAGCTCGGCATCGCCGGCCTCGCCAGAACCCTCGCCATCGAGGGCGCCAAATACGGCATTCGGGTCAACACCATCGCCCCGACGGCGGCGACGCGGATGACCGAAGACATCTCCCCCCCCGAAATGCTCGCCGCCTTCGCGCCGGAG
>JALYHK010000096.1 GCA_030776605.1 Pseudomonadota bacterium | reverse complement strand
CGACCACCGGCAGCCAGGGACTCGATTTCAAGGCGATGCTCGATCACGCGCGCACTGTCGGCGGGCCGGCGCTGCGGCGAATGACCTTCCACGAGCGGGCGTGGATGCTGAAGGACCTCGCCAACGCGATCATGGCGCGCAAGGAGGAGCTTTACCAGCTCAGCTACGATAGCGGCGCCACCCGCAACGACGGCTGGATCGACATCGAGGGCGGCGCCGGCACGCTCTTCTCCTTCTCGTCCAAGGGACGGCGGGAGCTGCCCAATTCGCGCGTCATGGTCGACGGTCAGATGGAGATGCTGTCGAAGGGCGGCAGCTTCGTCGGCCAGCACGTCTTCACGCCGCTCCAGGGCGTCGCGGTCCACATCAACGCCTTCAACTTCCCGGTCTGGGGCATGCTCGAGAAGCTCGGGCCGACCCTGCTCGCTGGCGTGCCGGCGATCGTAAAACCGGCCTCGGCGACCGGCTATCTCGCCGAAGCGGCATTCCGGATCATGATCGAGGCGGACGTGCTGCCGCCGGGCGCGCTGCAGCTGATCATGGGCGGCGTCGGCGATCTTTTCGACCATCTGACGCTGCAGGACGTGGTCAGCTTCACCGGCTCCGCCGAGACGGCGATGAAGCTCCAGACCCATCCGGTGATCGCCCGCGAGAGCGTGCGCTTCATCGCCGAGCGCGACAGCCTCAACGCCTCGGTGCTGGGGCCGGACGCGGGGCCGGGCACGCCCGAGTTCGACCTGTTCGTCAAGGAAGTGGCGCGCGAGATGACGGTGAAGGCGGGGCAGAAATGCACCGCCATCCGCCGCGCGATGGCGCCGGCCGAGCATATCGACGCGGTCGAGGAGGCGCTGCGCCAGCGGCTCTCGAAGGTCCGCATCGGCAATCCGCGCGAGGAGGGCGTGACGATGGGGGCGCTCGCCAGCCGCGCGCAGCTGCGCTCGGTGCGCGAGGCGGTGGCGGAGCTGGCGAAATCGGCGCGCATCGTCGCCGGCGATCCCGAAGCGCCGCCGGTCGAGGGGAACGGCGCCTTCATCTCGCCGATCCTGCTGCGCTCCGACGACCCGTGGGGGACGGACGCGGTGCACGACGTCGAGCCGTTCGGCCCCGTCTCGACGATAATGCCGTACCGCGACCTGGACGACGCGATCGCGCTCGCCAACCGCGGCATGGGCAGCCTCGCTCTCTCGCTCTTCACCTTCGATGCAGGCGTGGCGGAGGAGTTCGTGCTCGGCTCCGGCGCCTATCACGGCCGGATGCTGATCCTCGACCGCACCAGCGCGAAGGAATCGACCGGCCACGGCTCGCCGCTGCCCGTCCTCGTCCACGGCGGGCCGGGCCGCGCCGGCGGCGGCGAGGAGATGGGCGGCATCCGCGGCGTCACCCACTACATGCAGCGCACCGCGCTCCAGGGCTCTCCCGCGGTGCTGTCGAGCGTGGTGAAGCAATGGCTCCCCGGCGCGCCGAAGCCCGAGGGCGAGGTTCACCCTTTCAGGAAGCGCATCTCCGAGCTCGAGATCGGCTACACCCTGAAGAGCGAAAGCCGCACCGTCACGCTCGAGGACATCGAGCATTTCGCGGAGTTCACCGGCGACAATTTCTACGCCCACATGGACGAGGAAGCGGCCAAGGCGAACCCGATCTTCGACGGCCGTGTCGCCCACGGCTATCTCATCCTCTCCTTCGCCGCCGGGCTTTTCGTCGATCCCGCGCCCGGGCCGGTGCTCGCCAATTACGGGCTGGAGGGGCTGCGATTCCTGACGCCGCTCTACCCGGGCGACTCGATGCGCGTGGAGCTGACGGTGAAGTCCAAGAGCGTGCGCAACGAGGAGATGGGCGAAGTGCGCTGGGCGGTCTATGTGTTCAACCAGAAGGACGAGGTCGTCGCCTCCTACGACCTCCTGACGATGAACGCGCCCTAGGACCCGCCATGCGCCTCGCCGCCCTCCTGATGCTGAGTCTCGCCGCCTGCGCCGAACCGCCGGCCCCGAGCCAGCCCGCCACCGCCGCCGAGGAGCCGCCGGTCCAGGGGTTCCGCGTCGTGCGGGCCTATCCGCACGACCCCGGCGCCTTCACCCAGGGGCTGTTTTGGCAGGATGGCCGCCTCTACGAGAGCACCGGCCTGATCGGCCGCTCGACGATCCGGGAAGTGCGGCTCGAGGACGGGCGGGTGCTGCGCTCGGTCGACATCCCGCCGGGCCTGTTCGGCGAGGGCATCGCTCCCTGGGGCGACGAGATCATCAGCGTCACCTGGCAGGACGGCGTCGGCTTCCGCTGGGACCGCGGCACCTTTCGGCAGACCGGCACCTTCACCTATGCCGGCGAGGGCTGGGGCCTGACCCAGGACGGGCGCAGCATCATCATGAGCGACGGCACGGCGCAGCTGCGCTTCCTCGATCCGGCGACGATGCGCGAGCGGCGGCGGATCACCGTCACCGCCGCCGGCCGGCCGGTCCGGGACCTCAACGAGCTCGAATATGTGAACGGCGAGATCCTCGCCAACGTCTGGCAGACCAGCCGCATCGCGCGGATCGATCCCCAAACGGGCGCGGTCAAGGACTGGATCGAGCTCGGCCCGCTGGTGCGCGAGACGGCGGGGGGAAGCCACGAGAGCGTGCTCAACGGCATCGCCTGGGACGCCGAGGGCCGCCGGCTGTTCGTGACCGGCAAGAACTGGCCGCGGCTCTACGAGATCGAGATCGTCGAGAGGCGCTGATGCCCGCCACCCCCGCCTGGCCGCCGGCGAGCCTGCCGCGCCTCTACGTCGACGAGACGCTCGCCGAAGGCGCGGCGCTGACGCTCGAAGAGCCGCCCGCCCATTACCTCGGCACCGTCCTGCGGCTCGGCCCGGGCGCTCAGGTCAAACTGTTCGACAACCGCACCGGCGAATGGCTCGCCGAGGTCGTCGAGGCGGGGCGCAAGCGGGTGTCGCTCAAGCTCCACTGGCGGCTGCGCGAGCGGGAGCCGGTGCCGGACCTGTGGCTGCTGTTCGCGCCGATCAAGCGCGGCCGCATCGACTGGCTGGTCGAGAAGGCGACCGAGCTCGGCGTGGCGCGGCTCGTGCCGGTGCTGACGGAGCGCACCGTCGTCGAGCGGATGAACCCGGCGCGGCTCTTCGCCCATGCGGTCGAGGCGGCCGAGCAGTGCGGCCGGACCGCCCTTCCCGAGCTTGTCGAGCCGACCAAGCTCGATGCTCTGCTCGCCGAGTGGCCCTCCTCGCGCGCCCTCTATTTCGCCGACGAGCGGGGGGGCGACCCGCTCGCCGCGAAGCCCGGGCCGGCGGCGATCCTGATCGGACCGGAGGGCGGCTTCACCGACGAGGAGCGCGCCGCCATCCGGGCGCTGCCGCAAGCGAAGGCGGTCTCGCTCGGGCCGCGCATCCTGCGCGCCGACACCGCCGCCGTCGCCGCCGTTTCTCTCTGGATGGCGACGGCCGGAGACTGGCCGGCTCAGTAGCGGGGTGAAACCGGCTGGCGAGGCGAGCGCGCCCCGACTAGAGGGGCGGCGATGACCACCCGCACCGAAAGCGCCAGCTTCGATCCGCCGGTCGAAACCCGCGAGGACCTGCTGACGCCCTTCATCGGCGGGGAGAAGCCGAAGGCGGAGTGGCGGATCGGCACCGAACACGAAAAGTTCGTCTACCGCCGCCAGGATCACCGCGCCCCCTCCTACGACGAGCCCGGCGGAATCCGCGACCTGCTGCTGGGAATGACCGCGTTCGGCTGGGCGCCGGTGGAGGAGGGCGGCAGGGTCATCGCCCTTTCCGGCCCCGACGGGACGATCAGCCTCGAGCCGGCCGGCCAGCTCGAGCTGTCGGGCGCGCAGCTCGAGCATCTCCACCAGACCTGCGCGGAGGCGGACCGGCACCTGAAGCAGGTGAAGGCGGTCGGCGACCGGCTCGGCGTCGGCTTCCTCGGCCTCGGCATGTGGCCCGACAAGCGGCGCGGCGACCTGCCGGTGATGCCCAAGGGCCGCTACGCGATCATGCTTCGCTACATGCCGCGCGTCGGCCGGCTCGGCCTTGACATGATGCTGCGGACCTGCACGATCCAGGTGAACCTCGATTATTCCTCCGAGGCCGACATGGCGCGCAAGTTCCGCGTGGGGCTCGCGCTCCAGCCGCTCGCGACGGCGCTGTTCGCCAACTCGCCGTTCACGGAAGGCAAGCCGAACGGCTTCCTCTCCTACCGCAGCCACATCTGGTCGGACACAGATGCGGCGCGCACCGGCATGCTGCCGTTCGTGTTCGAGGAGGGCTTCGGCTACGAGCGCTACCTCGACTACGCGCTCGACGTGCCGATGTACTTCGTCTTCCGCGACGGCCGCTACGTCGATGCGGCAGGCCAGTCGTTCCGGGACTTCATGGAGGGAAAGCTGCCGGCGCTGCCCGGCGAGCGACCGCGGCTTTCCGACTGGACGGATCATCTTTCCACCGCCTTCCCGGAAGTGCGGATGAAGAGCTTCCTCGAGATGCGCGGCGCCGACGGCGGGCCCTGGAGCCGCATCTGCGCCCTTCCCGCTTTGTGGGTGGGGCTGCTCTACGACCAGAGCGCGCTCGACGCCGCCTGGGACGAGGTGAAGGGCTGGCAGATCGATGAGCGGCAGCGGCTGCGGGATTCCGTTCCGAAGCAGGGGCTCCAGGCGGAAACGCCCGGCGGCGAGCGCCTGCTCGACCTCGGCCGCCGGATTCTCGCGATCGCCGAGGCGGGGCTCGTCGCGCGTGGGCGCCTCAACGCGGCGGGCGACAACGAGAGCGGCTTTCTCGATCCGCTGCGCGTGATCCTCGCCTCCGGGAAGACGCCGGCGGAGCGGCTGCTCGACCGCTACCGAGGGCCCTGGGCCGGGGACGTCTCGAAAGTGTACGAGGAAGAAAGCTATTGAGGCGCACCGCGGCTGGCGCCCGGGCGCGAGTGGACTTATGGTGTGCGCACGCGTCCGCGGAGACGCGCAGAAGGGGGGAAGCTATGAAGACCTATACGGCCTCTGCGGCGATTGCCGCGCTCGTCGTCCTGACGCCGGCGGCGTCGGCCCAGCAGCCGACCGTCATCACCACCACCCATGACGGCGCCGGCAGCCTGGCGGCCGGAGACCCGAGGATCGAGGAGCTAGGGCACTACGACGATTACCGCATCCGCCTGCGCGCCGGCGAGCGCGTCCGCATCTCGGTCGATTCGGAGCAGTTCGACCCGATGGTGCGCATCTATGGGGCGACCGACATGCACGAGCCGATCGCGGAGAACGACGACAGCGGCGACTCCCTCAATTCACGGCTCTCGTTCGGGGCGCCCGAGGCGGGCGAGTACATCGTCCGGGTGCTGAGCTACGAGCCGGGCGCGGTCGGCGCCTACCGCCTGCGCGCCGAAGCGCTGCCGCCGCTGCCGGCTCCGGTGACGCGCCCGACCAGCACCTCGACCCTCACGGTGAGGATCTTCCAGGGCAGCCTCGCCGCCGGCGACGCGGACAGCGACGGCCACCATTTCGACGATTATCAGATCACGCTCACGCAGGGTCAGACGCTGTTCGTCAGCCTCGAATCGGAGGCGCTCGACCCGGTCGTGATGGTGCTCGACGGGCGCTACCGGGACGGCGGCAACGCGTTCGCGATCAACGACGACATGGGCGAGACGCTGAACTCCGGCCTGGTGTTCCAAGCGCCGCAGTCCGGCAATTATGTGATCCGCGCCACCTCCTTCGCCCCGGGCGAGACCGGCGCCTACACGCTGAAGGTCGCGCATTAGGCGAAAGGCCGCGGC
>JALYHK010000095.1 GCA_030776605.1 Pseudomonadota bacterium | reverse complement strand
GCTGAGCACAGAGGCGGAGGAGAAAGAGGCCGAGGCGGAAGGCCGTGCGCCGCCGGAGGAAAAGGCGCCGGTCCGCTTCAGCGACAACGACTTCCTCTACGGGACCGAGGACCCGCAGGCGGACCGCTGCCCCTACGGCGCCCACATCCGCCGCGCCAATCCCCGCGACAGCCTCATGCCGGGCTCGATGGAGCAGGTGTCGATCTCCAACCGCCACCGCATCCTGCGCGTCGGTCGGCTCTACCAGCCCGACAAAAAGGAGAATCCGGGGCTGCTGTTCATGTGCATCAACGGGGACATCGAGCGGCAGTTCGAGTTCATCCAACAGACCTGGCTGGTGAGCCCCGCCTTCCACGGCCTCGTCGGCGAGCAGGATCCGCTGACCAGCAACCAGGAGGGGACCGGCTATGTCGTGCCGAGCCAGGACGGGCCGGTGCGCCTCGAGCCGCTGCCGCAGTTCGTGAAGACGCTGGGCGGCGGCTATTTCTTCATGCCGGGGCGCAGCCTGCTCGCCTTCCTCGGCGGCCGCTGAGCGGCGCGGCGGCCGCTCAGAGGTCGACGCAGGAGGCGATCGCCTCGAGCTTGCGGATGCGCTCCTTGAGGTCGGCGATCTCGATCCGCTCCATCGCCGGGCCGCGGTCCGGCTGCGGCCGCTGCTGGCCGGCGAGCTCGAGCCGCTTCAGTTCCAGCCATCCCTGCCAGCCCCTGAGGCCGGCGAAGACCGCGATCCCCAGCGCGGCGAGCCCGAAGCTCGCCAGCGCAACCATCGTCATCGGTTCGCTCATCGTGGGTTCCTCCCTTCTCCCGCGCCGCGTTCAGCGCAGCTCCTCGATCTCGCGCGCCAGACGGCTGTTCGATCCGGCGACATAGGTCTCGATGTCCGCCATCCGCCGATCGAGCTCGGGCCCCCGCTCGTCGGCGGCGATGCCTTCGCTCCTGCGGCGGCGCGCGCGGCCCGGCTGCCCGATCAGGCCGAGCAGGAGGTAGCCGAGCACCGTCCAGGGAAAGCCGCCGACGATCGTCGCGACGACGAAGCCGATCCGGATGATCGTCGGGTCGACTCCGGTGTGTCTGGCCAGGCCGGCGCACACGCCCATCAGCTTGGCTTCGCTGCGGTCCACTTCGAACGTCCTCGACTTGCGCATTGCTTCCTCCTTTCGATCTCTCATGCCGCGGCCTGCCGGCCGGCTTTCATCGCCGCGAGCTCGGCCTCGATCTTCTCGGCGTTGCGGAGCTCGGCGATTTCCTCCTCCAGCGTCTTGGGCGGCGCGGCGAGCAGCAGCGCCTCGGCCTCGCCCTCGGCGAAGTCGGCGCGGCGCTCGAGCAGCGCGAAGCCGGAGAAGGCCTCGTCGACCCGCGGGCCGGCATACATCTCGCGCATCCGCTGGCGGTTATGCGCGCTCTCGATCCGCGTCGCGATCGTGCTCTGCCGCGACCGCGCCTCGCGCAGCTTGGCCTGGAGCTTGTGGATGTCGGCTTCCGAGGCGCGCAGCGCCCCGTCGATCACCGCGATCTCGCCTGCCAGGCGCTCGGCGAGGTCGGCGACCTTCTGGCGCTCGACCAAGGCGGCGCGGGCGAGGTCCTCCCGCCCCTTCGACAGCGCCAGCTCGGCCTTGTCGGTCCAGCCGGCCTGCAGCTCCTCGAGCCGGTCGATCTGGCGCCGCATCTCCTTCTGGTCGGCGATCGAGCGGGCGGCCGAGGCACGCACCTCGACGAGCGTCTCCTCCATCTCGAGGATGATCACCCGGATCGTCTGCGCCGGATCTTCCGACTTCGACAGAAGGTCGGCGACGTTGGCGGCGATGATGTCGCGGGTGCGCGAGAAAATACCCATCGAAAGCTCCTGGAAGTCTTGCTGTGGCAGCGGCCGGGGAGGCGCTCAGGGGGATGAATTTCTCCCCGGCCGGCTGCCGCGGACCGACCTCCCGCCGGCCCGCAATCCGCTCGTCAGCGGAGGCTCGCCGCGGGCGGCGGGGTCGCCGCCTGGGCGGGGCCGACGGCCGCGCCGACGCAGGCGGTGCTGAGGATCAGCGCACCGACGGCGGCGGCTGCGATGCGGCCGAAATCGTGACCAAGCTTGAACATGACCTTTGCTCCCTTCGAACCTTTTTCGTTTCCCCCGCCCGATCGGGCGGTCTGCCGGAAAGGTTACAAAGGACGTGCCAAGTGCGAAAAGTGGCGGAAAAGAGCGGTTTTCAACGTCGCGCGGCGGGTGGGGAGGAAATCAGACTCGCGCAGGATTGGGAAGTTCCGCCAAGCCTTGGCAAAATCCGCGAAGGGCTTCAGCGCCGGCCGGCGAGGTCGGTGTTGCGGCGCCTGAGGCCGCTGTCGCGGCGCGTCACCTCGAGGATTCTGGCGCCGGCCATGAACACCGCGCCGGTGCAGGCGGCGAAGAGCAGCCAGCCGGCGGCGCCGGGCATCACCTCGACATAATGGAAGCCGCGCTCGACCGCGCCGAGGGCGAGGGCGTAGATCACCGCCAGCGCTTCCCACCTGGTCTTGATGACGAACAGCCGCCCGATACGCTTCAACATGGCGCAGGCGAGGCAAGAAGCGGGCCAGGCGACGGAAGACGGGAGAGACGAAGGTTAAGGCGCAAGCATTTGTAAACCATCCCGACGCCGGGGCGAGTTACGCTGGCGAAACGAGCGCACTCCGGCTAAAAGGCGGGACGACGCGTGAAGGAGCAGGCGATGGATCGAGTGCAGCTTTTCGTCGTGATGGTCGGCATTTTGTGCATCATCGTGCTCGCCGCGGTGCTGATCCGCGTGCGCCAGCGCCGTACCCGCCGCGAGGGCCATCTCGTCGTCGACATGGGCCGGCGCGAGACGATCGCCGAAACAGGCCCGCCGAGTGGGCGCGACGGGGACCCGGGCCGAGGGGCGGCCGAGGAGCCTATTCGACCAGCCTGACGTAGGTCCCCTGGAAGGCCCGCGCGCCCCCGCCTTCGGGGCAGACGTTGTCCACCCGGCTGTTGCCGGTGAAATCGAGCCGCCGCGCCACCAGCTGGATGCAGCGGGTCTGCATGCCCGCGGTCCCCTTGAATTCGAAATAGGCCCGCGGGAAATAGAAGGCGCCCTCGACCATGGAGCTGGCATTGCCGTTGAAGCGGGTCGACCGGCCGAGCGGTCCCCGCGGATCCTCGTAGAAGAGCACGCCCTCGAATGGCCCGCTGGTCGGCGCCGAGAGATTCATCACCGCGCCGCCGTTGACGTTGAGCTGTGCGACCGACGAGGGATTGCTGAGCGCGTTGCTGCTGGTCAGGATGAAGGTGACCCCCGAGCCGCTGACATTGGCCTGCGAGCTGAAGTTGAGGGTGCCGCCATCGACGATGATCTGTGTCCCCTGCGCGATGTTCAGCGTCCCCTTGATGTCGATACCCCGGTAGCAGACGACGCCCGGGCCGATGCTCACGGTGGAGCCGGGCGCAATGTTGAGGGGTCCGGAGTTGCAGTTGGCCGGCACCGTCGGACGCGGAAGATTCTCGAACGGATCGGTCTGCGGCGGGCTGTGCGGGATCAAAGTGGTGCCAGCGCTGTAGGCGGAGCTCGCCGGCACGCCGCCCACCGCCATGATCGGCGTCGCGCGGATCGACGCGCTGCCGCCGGCGGTGATCGCAGCCGCCGCCCGCGAATTGGTCGAGATGCCGCAGCCGATATCCACCGTGGTGTTGCCGCCGGCGGTGACGCCCGGCGCGGTGGTGCCGTCCTCGAGCGAGAGCATGCAGAATTCGCCGTCGATCACGCCGGCGGCGGTCGCCGAGACGGTGATCGTCGGCGGCGAGCTGACGAAGAAGGAGAGGAAGCTCAGGGAGCGGCTGGCGGTGAGCTCGACGCGCACTGCGCGCGGGTTGCCGACATAGGCGCCGCTCAACGGCGCATTCTCGACGACGGGCGCGCTGCTCAAGGTGATGTCGTTGTTCACCGCGAGGTCGCGCTGCACCGCGCCCTGCGCCTGGTGCTGCTGGAGCACTGCGTGGGCGCCGGCGATCGCTGCGGAATCGGCGGCGCGCTGCAGGTCGCGCTTCATGATGCTGATCTGAACGGTGTCGATGGCGAGGCCGGCGCCGCCGATCACCAGCGGCATCGCCGCCGCGCCAATCGCGAGCGCATTCGCGCCGCTATCCGCTGCCAGCTCCTTCAAGCGCTTCAAAAGACCCATCTTCCCTGTCCCTGGTCGGCACGGATGCACGATCCGGCTTCTAGGGCCTACGAGGATCGGGTTAGCGCGCCGTAAGGCGCTATGGTTACCGCGCCGTCAGCTATGTTTGTTCGAGCGCGAGGAGGGCGAAGGTGGCGAGCCAGTGCTCGCCCATATAGTCGCCCGCGACGTGGGGCAGGCTGGCGTCGAGATGGGCATCGGCGGCCTCGGGCCGGCCCAGCGCGCGCCAGCACCAGGCGCGGCTGAGGTTGAGCCCGTCGAGATGGGCGATCTTGCCGTCGGAGCGGTCGGAGACCAGCGCCGGGACGAACAGGCTGCGCGGCTCGCCGGCCTCCAGGCGGGGGAGGAAAGCGGCGAACCAGAGGGCGAAGGCGTCCGCCCCCAGCGCCCGCTTCATGCACAGCGCCTCGATCAGCGCGGGCGAGAGGAAGTCGTCGCCGCCCGGTTCCCACGCCTGACAGTCTTTGTCGGCACCGTAATAATCCGCCGCGCGCTCCCGGATCAGCCGCGCCAGCGGCGCGTCATTGGCCTCGGCCCAGTCGAGCGCCAGGACGAGGGCGAAGGCGGTGTTGAAATGGGTGCCGACGCGGATCGGATAGGTGAGCTTCGGCAGATAGGCCGCAAGGCGCTCCGCGAAGGCGCGCGCCAGCGGCTCGAGGGTCGCCGCCCACTCGCCCTCGTGCCGGTGCGCCTCGGCGTGGAGCGCGAGCAGCCAGGCCCAGCCGTAGGGCCGCTCGAACCCGCCGCTATAGGCGCGGTCGAGGTAAGCGAGCTCCCCGCCAGCCTTTGCCGGCGTGAGCATCTCCTCGAACAAAGCCTCGATGCGGGCGCCGGCCGGCAGCTCCGGAAACAGCCGCCGCACCCGCATCAGCAGCCAATAGCCGTGGACGCAGCTGTGCCAGTCGAAGCTGCCGTGGAAGATCGGGTGGAGCTCGGAGGGGGAGAGGACGTCCTCGGGCCCGTCCATCACATGATCGAGCTTGTGCGGATATTCCTGCCGCAGGTGGCCGAGCGCGATGTCGGCGAAGCGGTTCGCGGTCTCCGGGGTGAGGATGTGAGGCATGGGCTCGGCGTCCTCAGAACGCCAGCAGGTAGATGATCAGGATGTTGACGGCGAGGAGCGGGATGGCGGTGCCGATCTGCGCCTTGATGACGCCGTTGCGGTCCTTGAGCTCGAGCAAGGCCGCCGGCACGATGTTGAAGTTGGCCGCCATCGGAGTCATCAGGGTGCCGCAGAAGCCGGCCAGCATGCCGACCGCGCCGACCACCGCCGCGTCGCCGTCATAGCCCTGGACGAGAAGCGGAATGCCGATCGCGGCGGCCATCACCGGGAAGGCGGCGAAGGCATTGCCCATGATCATCGTGAACAGCGCCATTCCGACGCCGAACACGAGGATCGTGAGGAAGATGCTTCCGCGAGGAATCATCGCGGCCGTGATGTCGCCGATGATCGTTCCGACCCCTGCGGCGGCGAAGAGGACGCCCAGCGCCGCGAGCAGCTGCGGAAGCACCGCCGCCCAGCCGATCGCGTCGATGAGCCGCCGGCCTTCCTGCAACGGGGCCAAGACGGGCGGTTTAAGCCATGCGAAGATGACAGCAAGGGCGAGGAG
>JALYHK010000094.1 GCA_030776605.1 Pseudomonadota bacterium | reverse complement strand
AGGTGCGACCCGGCGCCCCCGATCTCGAAGGGGCGCGGCTGGCGCTCGATGCGCTGGAGATGGCCGTCGGCCTCACCCGCTCGGGCGCGGCGGCGGCGCTGGTCACCGGACCGGTGTCGAAGGCGCAGCTCTACGGGATCGGCTTCGCCCATCCCGGCCAGACGGAGTTCGTCGCCGAGCGCTGCGGCGTCGCCGCCGGCATGGTCGCGATGATGCTCGCCGGCCCCACCCTGCGCACCGTGCCCGTCACCACCCACCTGCCGCTCCGCCAGGTGCCGGAAGTGCTCACCGCCGACATGATCGTCGCCAAGGGCCGCGCGACGATCCGCGGCCTCGCGCGGCAGTTCGGGATCGCGCGGCCCCGCCTCGCCGTCGCCGGCCTTAATCCGCATGCGGGCGAGAACGGCAGCCTCGGCCGCGAGGAGATCGAGATCCTCGGCCCGGCGATCGAGCGGCTGCGCAGCGAGGAGGCCGAAGTGAGCGGCCCCCATGCAGCCGACACCATGTTCCACGAAGCCCGCCGCAGCGGCTATGACGCGGCGCTTTGCATGTACCACGACCAGGCGCTGATCCCGCTCAAGACGCTCCATTTCGACCAGGGGGTCAACGTCACGCTGGGGCTGCCGATCGTGCGCACCTCGCCGGACCACGGCACCGCCTTCGACATCGCCGGGCGCGACGTCGCCGACCCGGCGGCGATGATCGCCGCGATCCGGCTTGCCGACAGCTGCGCCCGCCGCATGGCCGCGTGAGCGCGCTCCCGCCGCTGCGCGAGGTGATCGCCCGCCACGGGCTCAGCGCATCGAAATCGCTCGGCCAGAACTTCCTCCTCGACGAGCAGCTCCTCGACCGGATCGCACGGACTCCAGGCTCGCTCGAGGGCGAGCGCGTCTACGAGGTCGGCCCGGGGCCGGGCGGGCTCACCCGCGCGCTGCTCCGCGCCGGGGCCGAGGTGACGGCGGTCGAGCGGGACCGCCGCTGCGTTGCGCCGCTGGACGAGCTGCGCGCCCATGCCGGCGGGCGGCTGCGTGTCCTCGAAGCGGATGCGCTCACGGTGGACGAGGCGGCGGAGGTCGGCCGCGGGGCGCATGTCGTCGCCAACCTTCCCTACAATGTCGGCACCGCGCTGCTGGTCCGCTGGCTCGGCGGCGATGCCTGGCCGCCCTGGTGGAAGAGCCTGACGCTGATGTTCCAGCAGGAGGTGGCGGAGCGGATCGTCGCCGCCCCCGGCAGCCCCGCATACGGCCGGCTCGCCGTGCTCGCCCAGTGGCGCAGCGTCGCGCGGCTCGCGATGAAGGTGCATCGCTCCGCCTTCGTGCCGCCCCCCAAGGTCATGTCGGCGGTCGTCCACATCGTCCCGGGCGAGGCGCCCGCAGGGGTCTCGGCGAAAAGGCTGGAGGCGCTGACGGCCGCCGCGTTCGGCCAGCGGCGCAAGATGCTGAGGCAGAGCCTCAAGGGCCTGGCCGGCGCCCTCGGGGCGCTGGAGCGGCTCGGCATCGATCAGCAGCGCCGGGCCGAGACGCTGACGGTGGAAGAGTTCGTCGCGATCGCGCGGGAATCGGCGCGGGACTGAGCGCCGGAGCTGATGCTTCCTCGGCCGTTCGCGTCGAGCGAAGTCGAGACGCGCTGCCAAGCGAAGCCGAGGCGCTTCGGATTCGGCTCTCGACCTCGCCCGCACCCAACGGAGCGGGTGCAACGAAAGGCTTAATTCTGGTCCGCTGGCGGCGCCGGCTCGGGGCGCTGCGCGGCCAGGACTTCGGCGGGAGGCCCGCGCTCGATCGCCCCGGCAAGCGTCGCCGCCTGGGGACAGCTCTGCCCGCACAGGCTGCGGACGCGCTCGAGGTTCCGCCGGGCCCGGTCGACGGCGCCGCGCTGGACATAGGCTTCGCCCTGGCCGGCGAGGGCATTGACGTCGTTGGGGTCGATCTGAAGGGCGGCAGCGTAGTGGCGGATCGCCTTTCCGGGAAAACGCTGCGCCTGGGCGATGCGGGCGAGGGCGATGAAGGCGCCGCGATTGCGCGGGTCAACCGCCAGCGCCGTCTCGAGCAGGTCGATCGCTTCATTGTGGCGGCCGGCCGCGCTCAGCGTCTGGGCCTGCTGCATCAGCGCGAGCGAGCGCGGGTCGATCTGGTCGTCCGGGCGCTGCCCCTGGCCCGCGCTGGCCATCGTGGCGAGCGCGATCGCGGCGGCAAGGGCAATCGGAGTGAAGCGCATCATCGTCTCCATAAGGCTGTCGCGCCCCGGGGTTAGCACGGCGCCCGCCAGCGCGCGACGAAAAAGCCGTCGGTGCCGTCGTGCGCCGGGGTGAGGATCAGGCCGGTTCCCGCGGCACGACCTGCGGGGATAGGGACGGGTTCCGGAACCAGGCCTGAACGGCGGCCGAGCGCCTCGGCCTGCGCCCTCCCCTCCTCGCTCAGCAGCGAGCAGACGGCATAGACCAGGCGCCCGCCCGGCTTCACCAGCGCGCCGCCCACATCGAGGAGGCGGGCCTGGAGGTCGGCGAAGCGCGCCAGCCGCTCCGGCGTGAGGCGCCAGCGCGCCTCCGGATTGCGGCGCCAGGTTCCGGTGCCCGAGCAGGGTGCATCGACCAGCACCAGATCGGCCTTGCCCCGAATATTCGCGAGTTGCTCCAGCTCGCGGCCAGGATCGATCAGCCGCGGCTCCGCGATGGCGACGCCGGCCCGGGCGAGCCGCGGCGCCATCCGGCCGAGGCGATCGCGGTCGGCGTCGGCGGCCAGGATGCGGCCGCGTCCCTCCATTTCCGCCGCCAGCGCGAGCGTCTTGCCCCCGGCCCCGGCGCAGAGATCGACAGCGGTGGCGCCCGGCGCGGCGCCGCAGGCGAGGACGACGAGCTGGCTCGCCTCGTCCTGGACCTCGACCAGTCCGCTCCGAAACGCGGCCGAGAGTGTCGCCTGCGTCCCCTCCGGCAGGCGCAGCCCGATCGGCGAGTGCGGCGCCGGCTCGGCCTCCGGCAGCAGCGCCCGCGCCTCCGAGACGCTGCCCTTGAGGCGGTTCACCCGCAGGTCGAGAGGCGCGCGGCCGAGCAGCGCCCTCAGCTCCTCGTCATCGACCAGAGGATCGAAGCGCGGTCCAAGCCAGGGGGGCGCGAGCGAGGCCGCGGCGCGCTCCTCGCCTTCGGCCGGCGGGGCGGGGCCGTGCGCCGACCCGTCGAACAGCGCCAGCAGCGCCGGCTCCTCCTCGGTGAGGCCCAACATCGCCGCTCGGCCGGAGACGGGCCGCTCGCCGGTGCGGCGGATGGCGCGGTAGACGAGCTCGCGCACCGCCCGCCGGTCTTTCGAGCCCGCATAGCGGCGGCTCTTGAAATAGCGGGCGACAAGCGTGTCGGCGGCAGGGCCGGCGGTGCGCGCGGCCTCGGCGATGTCATCCAGCAGCTCGATCGCCGCCTGGACGCGCGCCGCCGGCGTCATGCTATTCCCGCACCGTCATTGCGAGCGCGGAGACGCAATCCATGACCGCCGCCGGGCGCGTTGCTGCGTCGCTCCCGCTCCTCGAACGACGACTGTCAGCGCGTCGGGTAATTGGGCGCCTCGCGGGTGATGGCGACATCGTGGACGTGGCTTTCGCGCAGGCCCGCGTTGGTGATGCGGACGAAGCGGGCGGTGCGCTGCAGGTCGGCGATGGTCGCGGCGCCGGTATAGCCCATCGCCGCCTTCACGCCGCCCACGAGCTGGTGGACGACGTCCCTGGCGTGGCCCTTGTAGGGCACCTGGCCCTCGATGCCCTCCGGCACGAGCTTCAGCTGGTCCTTGATGTCCTGCTGGAAGTAGCGGTCGGCGGAGCCGCGCGCCATCGCCCCCACCGAGCCCATGCCGCGATAGGCCTTGTAGGCCCGCCCTTGGTAGAGGAAGGTCTCGCCCGGCGCCTCCTCGGTCCCGGCGAGGAGCGAGCCGATCATCACCGTGGAGGCGCCGGCTGCGAGCGCCTTGGCGACGTCGCCCGAGGTGCGGATGCCGCCGTCGGCGATCACCGGCACCTTCGCCTTGGCCGCTTCCCCGGCCGCGTCCATGATTGCGCTGAGCTGCGGCACGCCGACGCCGGCGACGATCCGGGTGGTGCAGATCGAGCCCGGACCGATGCCCACCTTCACGGCATCCGCGCCGGCGTCGACCAGCGCCCGCGTCGCCTCGGCCGTCGCGACGTTCCCTGCGACGACCTGGACATTGTTCGAGAGTTTCTTGACCCGCTCGACCGCCGCCGCGACTTCGCGGTTGTGGCCGTGGGCGGTGTCGATGACGATGAGGTCGCATTCCGCCTCGATCAGCGCCTCGGTGCGCTCGAAGCCCTTGTCGCCCACCGTCGTCGCCGCGGCGACCCGCAACCGCCCGGAAGCGTCCTTGGTGGCGTTGGGATAGGCGACCGCCTTCTCGATGTCCTTGACCGTGATGAGGCCGATGCAGCGGCCGCCCTCGTCCACCACCAGCAGCTTCTCGATCCGGCGCTGGTGGAGCTTGCGCCGCGCCTCCTCCTGGCTGACGCCGGGGCCGACGGTGACGAGATCGTCCCGCGTCATCAGCTCGGCGACCGGCTGGCGCGGGTTTTCGGCGAAGCGTACATCGCGGTTGGTGATGATGCCGGCGAGGCGGCCATCCTTCTCGGTGACCGGGATTCCCGAAATCCTGTGCCGCTCCATCAGCTCGAGCACGTCGGCGAGCGTCTGCTCCGGGGTTACCGTGATCGGGTTGACCACCATGCCGCTCTCGAAGCGCTTGACCGCACGCACCGCCGCCGCCTGCTCCTCGACCCCGAGGTTGCGGTGGAGGACGCCGATCCCGCCGAGCTGCGCCATCACGATCGCCATGTCGGCCTCGGTCACCGTGTCCATCGCCGAGGAGACGATGGGGATCTCGAGCGCGATCTCCCGGGTGAGCGCCGTGCGGGTGTCCGCCTGGCTCGGCAGCACCGTCGATTCGCCCGGCTGGAGCAGCACGTCGTCGAAGGTGAGGCCGAGGCGGATGTCCATGTCGGTGGTCCCTTCGGGGATTCGCTGGCGCTATTAAGGGGTCCCTGGCGGCTGGTACAGGGCCGGATCGGCGAGGCGGCGGGCGAGCGCCACGATCAGATTGGCATCCTCCGCGGCCCCGTCGAGCGGCACGGAGGCGTCGAGCTCGTCCTCCGGGCCGTGATAGCGGCCGGCGAGGAAGGCGCGAAGCGCCGTCATGTCGGCGAAAGCCCCGCCGACCATCACCGCCGGCACGCCGGCCCGGGCCAGCGCCCAGCCGTCCTGACGGCGCAGGAAGGCGTCGGCGAGGAAGCTCGCGTCGATCGTCCGCCCCATTTCCAGCGCCGCCGCCGCGATCGCCGCCTCGAGCGGCGCGATCCCGCGGCCGACCACCGCCACCGGCCGCCCCGCAGGCTGGACGGCGACCGTGTCCATGTTGACCGCCGCGACGATCGAGGCGAGCGGCACCGCAGGGCGGGCGGCGAAATAGCGCGCGCCGAGCAGTCCCGCCTCCTCGGCGCTGGTGGCGAGCAGCAGCAGGTCCCGCTGCGGCCGCTGCCCGGCGGCGAGCCGGCCGGCGGCCTCGATGAGCACGGCGATGCCGCTCGCATTGTCGACCGCGCCGTTGCAGATCCGGTCCCGCCGCCCTTCCGGCTCGCACAGGCCAAGGTGGTCCCAGTGGGCAAGCAGCAGCACGCTTTCGCTCCCGCCGCCGCTGCCGCGGATGCGGCCGACCACGTTGTTGGTCGTGTAGCGCCGCACCTCGGTGCGCACCTCCATCGTCGCGGCGAGGGGGAGCGGCACCGCGCGGAACGAGGGGCCCGCCTGCTCGTCGAGCATCGCCGCAAGGTCCCCGCCGGCGGCCGCGAGC
>JALYHK010000093.1 GCA_030776605.1 Pseudomonadota bacterium | reverse complement strand
CGGTCATTTCGCCGATGATCGCGCCGACGCCGGCGGCAGCGAACAGGACGCCGAGCGCGGCAAGCATCTGCGGGAGCACCGCCGCCCAGCCGATCGCGTCGATCAGCCGCCGTCCCTCCTGCAGCGGCGCGATCGGCGGCGGCTTGAGCCAGGCGAAGATGGCGGCGATCGCGAGCAGCACACCGAGGCCGAGCAGCACGTAGGTTTCGCGCTTTTCCTCGAACCAGCCGTACTCGCTAACCGGCGTGTAATTGTAGATCAGAGTCCCGAACAAGGCGGTGGCCGGGATGATCAGCGCCGGCAGGAACAGCCGGTTGCCGAGCCGGCTCGAACAGGCCTCGCGCGCCTCGATGCTGGTCGTCTCCGGATTGCCGCGGCCGAGCAGGCCGAGCCCGGCGATGCCGACCAGCCAGAGGACCAGCAGGCCGTTGCCGAAGTCGCCGAGGCCGTCGCCGGCGAGGAAGCTCAGCGCCAGCAGCCCCCAGAAAGCGGCGTTGCCGAAGCGCTTCGGATTGGCGCGGTCGAGCGCGCTCAGCAGGGCGAAGGCCGCGAACATCGCGCCGCCCAGCGCGTACAGCCAGCCGATGGTGATCATCGCCCGCCCCTCCTCAGCTGCCGGTCGAGGATCAGCAGCCGCGAGCCGTGGATCAGGAAGGCGAAGATAGCGGTCGGGATCGCCCAGACGGAGAGCTGGAGCGGGGTGAGGACGATGCCGTAGGTCTCGAAGGTGCCCTTGATCAGGAGGATCGAGGCGATGGCGATGAAGATGTCCTCGCCGAAGAACAGGCCGACATTGTCTGTGGCCGCGGAGAAGCTCTTCACCTTCTCGCGCGTCGGCTCGTCGAGAGCGCCGTGCTCGCGCTCGGCGGCCGCCTCTGCCATCGGCGCGACCAGCGGCCGCACCGTCTGCGGGTGGCCCGCGATCGAAGTGAGGCCTAGGGCGGCGGCGATCTGGCGGATCAACAGATAGAGGATGAGCAGGCGTCCGGTCGTCGCCTGCCTCAGCTTCAGGATCACGGCGCGGGCGCGCTGCTGCAGGCCGAAGCGCTCGAGCAGCCCGATCACCGGGAGGACGATGTAGACCACGGTGACGTAGCGGTTGTCGTTGAACGCCTTGCCGAGCGCCGCGATCACCGCGGCGAGGTCGAGGCCGGCGGCGAAGCCGGTGGCGAGCGCGGCGACGGTGACGACGAGCAGCGGGTTGAAGCGCAGCAGGAAGCCGAAGACGACGATCGGGATGCCGATCAGGGGGAGAAAATCGGTCACGAGCCGTAGCCCCCTCCGCCCGGCGTCTCGATCAGGAAGGCGTCGCCCGGCGCCATGTCGGCCGAGGCGGTGGCGCCGAGCGCCTCCTCGCTGCCGTCGGCACGGATCACCTTGTTGACGCCCGGCGCGGCATCGCCGCCGCCTTCGATCCCGCGCGGCGGCACGGCGCGGCGGTTGGAGAGGATGTTGGCGCGCATCGGCTCCAAAAAGCGGATGCGGCGCTCGACGCCGTCGCCGCCGCAATGCCTCCCCTCGCCGCCCGAGCCGCGGCGGATCGCGAACCGCTCGATCAGCACCGGAAAGCGGGTCTCGAGAATCTCGGGATCGGTGAGGCGGCTGTTGGTCATGTGGGTCTGGACCGCGCTCGCGCCGTCGAAACCGGGTCCGGCGCCGGCGCCCCCGGCGATCGTCTCATAATATTGCAGGCGCTCGTTGCCGAAGGTGAAATTGTTCATCGTCCCCTGCGACGGCGCGAGCGCGCGGGTGGCGGCGAACAGGCAGTCGGTGATCACCTGGCTGGTCTCGACGTTGCCGGCGACGACGGCGGCGGGATAGCGCGGGTTGAGCATCGAGCCTTCGGGCACCTCGAGCGCGATCGGAAGGAGGCAGCCGTCGTTCATCGGGATCGGATCGTCGACCAAGGTGCGGAAGACATAGAGGGTGGCGGCGCGGCAGATCGAATAAGGCGCGTTGAAGTTGTTCGGCTGCTGCGGGCTGGTTCCCGAGAAGTCTATCCTCGCCGAGCGCTGCTCGCGATCGACCGAGACGGCGACGGAGACCACCGCCCCATTGTCCATCGGATAGGCGAAGGCGCCGTCGCGAAGCGTGCCGACCAGCCGGCGCACCGCCTCTTCGGCATTGGCCATGACGTGGCCCATGTAGGCATCGATGATCTCGCGGCCGTATTCGCCCGCCACCCGCCGCAGCTCGGCCGCGCCGCGCGCGCAGGCGGCGACCTGGGCCTTGAGATCGGAGACGTTGCGGTCGGGATTCCGCGCCGGCCAACGCCCCGCGGCGAGCAGGGCGCGGATCTCGGCCTCGAGGAAGCGGCCGGCGTCGACCAGGAGGGCGTTGTCGAGCAGCACCCCCTCCTCGTGGACGTCGCGGCTGTCGGGCGGCATCGATCCGGGCGCGATACCGCCGATGTCGGCGTGATGGCCGCGGGCGGCGACGTACCAGGCGGGCTCCGCCTCGCCCTCCTCGGCGAAGACGGGCATGATGACGGTGATGTCGGGAAGATGGGTGCCGCCGCGGTAGGGGGCGTTGAGGACGTAGACGTCGCCCGGCTTCATGCCGCGGCCGTCCCTCCCCCCGCCGCGCGCTTCGATGACGGTGCGGATGCTGTCGCCCATCGAGCCGAGGTGGACCGGGATGTGCGGCGCATTGGCGATCAGCGCGCCCGAGCGGTCGAACAGCGCGCAGGAGAAATCGAGCCGCTCCTTGATGTTGACCGACGAGGCGGTGTTCTGGAGCGCGACCCCCATCTCCTCGGCGATCGCCATGAACAGGTTGTTGAACACTTCGAGCATCACCGGATCGGCCTCGGTGCCGATCGCATGCTCGGCGGCGCGGGGGACGGCGCGGGTGAGGATGAGGTTGGCGCGCGGGTCCACCTCCGCCTGCCAGCCCGGCTCGACGACGGTGGTGGCGGAAGGATCGACGATCAGGGCGGGGCCGGGGACGAGGGCGCCGGGGGCGAGGGAGCCGCGATCGATCACATCCTCCCCGGGACGAGGAGGGGGACCACGGGAAGCATGGCGGAGGGGGCTCGGTGCGGGTCTCGGAATCCCCTCCACCGCGCCCGCGCTCGATCCCCCTCCGCGTTCATGGGAGGATTTGCCGACACCCTCGACGATGGCCGTCTCGGTCACCACCGTCGCTTCGGGCAAGACGAAGCCGAAGCGGGCGCGATGCAGGGCTTCGAACTCCTCGCGCATCTGCGCGGGGAAGGAGACGGGGATTTCGAGCGTGGTGTCGCTCCCCTCGTAGCGCAGCGCAACCCGGCGCGACGTCTCTACGCTGGCGACCTGCTGCGCGCGGACCGCGGCCTCGGCTTCCTCGGCCAGCTCGGCGAGCACCCGCCCCAGCGCGGGCATGCTCGCCGGGCCGAGCGGCTTGGCGACGGTCCGCTGCCTGAGCTCGATGGTGTCGGCGAGGCCGATGCCGTAGGCGCTGAGGACGCCGGCAAGGGGGTGGATCAGCACACGGCCGATGCCGAGCGCGTCCGCCACCAGGCAGGCATGCTGGCCGCCGGCACCGCCGAAGCACTGGAGCACATAGCGGGTGACGTCGTGGCCGCGGGCGATCGAGATCTGCTTGATCGCGCTCGCCATATTGTCGACCGCGATGCGGACGAACCCTTCCGCGACTTCGCGCGGCGACATTCCGGCCGCCTCGCCGATCTCGGCGCAGCGGGCGAGCGAGGCTTCGGCGTCGATCGGGCGGTCGCCCGCGGCGCCGAACACGGCCGGGAAATGGTCCGGTCGGATCTTTCCGAGCACGACATTGCAGTCGGTGATGGTGAGCGGCCCGCCGCGCCGGTAGCAGGCGGGGCCGGGCACCGCGCCGGCGCTGTCCGGGCCGACCCGGAAGCGGCTGCCGTCGAAATGGCAGACCGAGCCGCCGCCCGCCGCCACCGTGTGGATCTCGAGCATCGGCGCGCGCACCCGCACCCCCGCCACGGTGCGCTCGACGGTGCGCTCGTACGCTCCGGCATAGTGCGACACGTCGGTCGAGGTGCCGCCCATGTCGAAGCCGATCACGCGGCCGTAGCCCGCCTGCTTGGCGGTCTTGGCCATCCCGACGATCCCGCCGGCGGGCCCGGAGAGGATCGCGTCCTTTCCGTGGAAGGCGCTCGCGTCCGCGAGGCCGCCGTTCGACTGCATGAAGAGGAGACGTCCGGCAGGGCTTCCGTCCCCACCCGTTGAAGACCCCTCCAGTTCCGCGACGACGCGGTCGACGTAGCGCCGCAGCACCGGCGAGAGATAGGCATCGACCACCGACGTGTCGCCGCGGCCGACGAGCTTGATCAGCGGGGCGACCTCGTGGCTTGCCGAGATCTGGGTGAAGCCGATCTCCCGCGCCGCGCGGGCCAGCGCCGCCTCGTGGCCGGTCCAGCGCCAGCCGTGCATCAGCACGACCGCAACGGCGCGGTAGCCCTCGTCGAACGCCGCGCGCAGCGCCGCCTCGGCGGCAGCAAGGTCGAGCGGGCGCAGCGTCTCGCCGGAGGCGGTGACGCGCTCGTCCACCTCGATCACCCGGCTGTAGAGCGCCTCGGGCAGGACGATCCGGCGGGCGAAGATGTGCGGCCGCGCCTGATATCCGATCCTCAGCGCATCGCCGAAGCCGCGGGTGATGGCAAGGACGAGGCGCTCGCCCTTGCGCTCGAGCAGGGCGTTGGTGGCGACGGTCGTGCCCATCTTCACCGCCTCTATGGGCGCCGCCCCATGTGCGGCCATCAGCCGGCGGATGCCCTCCACCGCGGCGTCCTGATACTGCTCGGGATTGTCGGAGAGCAGCTTGGCGGTGTGGAGGCGCCCGTCCGGCGCGTAGGCGACGACATCGGTGAAGGTCCCGCCGCGGTCGATCGAGAAGGACCAGCTACCGCTCATCGCCGGCCCCTAACACCGGCGGCGGCGGCGCGAAAGCGCGCCGGCGGAACCGGCAGCGCGTCCCGCGGCTTATGTTCGCAAACAGGAAGCATCAGGATGGATCAGCAGACAACGGCCTCCGCCGATCGGCAGGCCGACAGCCCCCTCGAAGTGTCCGGCGCCGGCTGGTGGGACATCGCCAAACGCGCCTGGAAGGAGTCCGGCGAGGACAATCTCGGGCTGATCGCCGCAGGCGTCGCCTTCTACGGCTTCCTCGCCTTCGTGCCGCTGCTGAGCGCGGTGGTGCTGAGCTACGGCCTGTTCGCCGCCCCTCAGCAGGTCGCGGCGCACATCGCAATGCTCTCCGACATGATGCCCGCCCAGGCGGCGGAGATCATCGGCAGCCAGCTGCGCAACATGGTCGAGACCTCGAGCGCCACGACCGGCCTGGGGCTCCTCCTCTCGGTCGCCATCGCCATCTACGGCGGGATGCGCGGCGCGAGCGCGATCATCACCGCGCTCAACATGGTCTACGACGTCGAGGAGAGCCGTTCCTTCATCTGGCAGACGCTGGTCGCGGTGACGATCACCGTCGGCCTGATCCTGCTCTTCATCCTCGGCAGCCTTGCCATCTCCGTGATGAGCCTGCTGACGGCGCTGCTGCCCGACCTCGGCGGAGCGCTGCACTTGCTGGTCCAGGCTGCCTTCTGGCTCGCCGCCGCCGCGGCGGTGAGCTTCGTCATCGCGGTGGTCTATCGGTACGCGCCGAACCGCCCCGAAGCGGAATGGCGCTGGCTGACGCCCGGCTCGATGCTCGCGACGCTGGTCTGGATCGCGGCGACCTTCGGCTTCGCTTTCTACGTTCGCAACTTCGGCAGCTACAACGAGACATACGGGTCGCTCGGCGCAGTGATCGTCTTCCTCACCTGGCTCTATCTCTCCGCCTATATCCTGCTGCTCGGCGCCGAGCTCAACCAGGTGCTCGAGCGGCGGGTCGGGAGCGACAAGACGCTCGGCGGCGCCAAGGAGGCGCAAGCGGAGCGGCGCCAGCGCAAGGGCCGCAAG
>JALYHK010000092.1 GCA_030776605.1 Pseudomonadota bacterium | reverse complement strand
GCGCAACACAATCAGAGGGCTCTTTCGAGGCTGATTCAGCGGCTTGAAGGCCGGCGCGAGGCCGCTGAGGCCGATGTCCCCACGGGCAGAGCGACAGCCGCGGACGTGGTTGCCATCCGAGCGGAGATCGGCGCTGCTCGCGCGGAGCTCGCCGAGGCCAGCGGCAATGAGGCCGAAGGGCGAGCCGCCCTGGCGCGTTGGCTGGGCGACGTGGCGCAGCGGCCTTTAAGCGGCGACCTTCCGAGCTGCCGACCGCCAGGGCGGACCGCAGCGCTGGCCTGGATCGACAATCATCCCCTTCTGGAAGTCGTCAGACGGCAGGGGGCGATCGCGGAGCGAGCGATCGAAGTCGCGCGCGCAGAGCGCAGGCCGAACTGGGGGTGGTCGGCGATGTACGGACAGCGCGCTGGCAACCGGGCAGATGTGGTCAGCTTGATGGTGTCCTTCGACCTGCCGCTCAACAGATCACGACTTCAGAACCAGCGCATCCTCGAAGCGAGAGAACTCGCCGCGGCCGCTCGCGACGTTCTTGAGGACACCCGCCGGGAGCTCATCGCTCAGCTCGAGCAGGCACTGGCGGAGCAGGAAGCCGCCGAGGCTCGGCTGGATGCGACCAACACGATCACCTTGCCGGCGCTGAGGGCAGCCGAACGAGCTTTGGAAGCACGCTATGCGGCGGGCGGCGGCGATCTCGCCAGTGTTCTGGCCGCTCGGGAGCGAACGACGAGAACCGAGCTTCAGCTGGCCGAGCAGGCAGGCGCGGCAGGCCGCGCGAGCGCCAACCTCCTTTTCTACATCGAGGAGTGCGGCGCGTGAAGTGGTCCGACCTCTCCGCGCCATTCCGCGGCCTCGATAAGCGTCAGAAGCTCCTCGGCGCAACCGCGGTCGCGGCGCTCGCGCTCGCAGGTGCCGGCGCGTACGTGCTTGCCGGCGGCGGCGAAGCCGCCTCGAGCGAGTGCGAAGGCGGTGAGGTTCTCTACTGGTACGATCCGATGGTCCCGGATCGGCACTTCGACAGTCCTGGCAAATCCCCGTTCATGGACATGCAGCTCGTCCCCAAGTGCGCGAACGAGACAGCGGAAGGCGTCAGAGTCTCGCCTGCCATGGTGCAGAATCTCGGCGTTCGCACGACAGAGGCCCGCGTCATGGACATCGCTCCTGCTGTTCGGGCAGCGGGCCGCGTCGAGTTCGACGAGCGGCTGATCGCGGAGGTCCAGACACTCACACCGGGGTTCGTCGAACAGCTGACGGTCCGCGCCGAAGGAGAGCCGATCCAGCGAGGCGCGAGGGTGGCGAGCGTCTACTCGCCCGAGCTGCTGACGGCGCAGAACGAATATAAAGCGGTTCTCGCGATGCCGCGGAGCGTCGCCCCCGAAAGCTTGAGGCAGGCCACCCGGCAGCGGCTCAGGCTTCTCGGGCTTCCCGCCGCCATGATTCAGCGGCTCGAGCGCGGCGGCGCCCCACAACGCACTTACCCGATCTTCGCGCCGGCCTCAGGTGTGGTGACCGAGATCGGCGCCCGGCCCGGAGCGCAGGTGACGCCGGGCCAGTCGATCATCACGATCGCGGGCCTGTCGCGGGTCTGGGTCATCGCCGAGGTTCCTGAGGCCTCGCTTGCCGACATACGCGTGGGCCTTCCGGTCGAGATCACCTTTCCCGCCTACCCTGGCGAGGTCCGGGAAGGAGCGGTGGACTACATCTACCCGCAGCTGGATCCGGAGGCGCGGACGGCGCGGGTGCGGATCACGATCGACAATCCTGGGCAGCGCCTCCGGCAGGGGATGTTCGCCAACGTGACGATCAAGGGCACGGGCGGAATGGCGTTGGTCGTTCCGAGCGAGGCCGTCATCGACACGGGAAGGCGCAAGGTCGTCATCTTGCGCAGGAACGGCGCCTTCGTTCCGGTTGAAGTCGTGACTGGCCGCGAAGTACAGGACTACACGCAGATCCTCAGCGGGATCGAGCCTGGCGCGCAGGTCGTCGTCTCAGGCCAATTCCTCATCGACTCGGAAGCGAACCTGTCGGGCGTGATGGAGCGCCTGAACGCGAACGCACCCCGCGAAGGTACGGCCGAGCAGCTTCCCGTCGCGAGCGGCACGATCAGATCTATGGACCTCCAGAACAGGACCGTGACGATCGCGCACGGGCCCGTTCCGATGATGAACTGGCCCCCGATGACAATGACGTTTTCGGTTGCAAACCCGGCGCTCCTCCGTGGCCTGCAGCGCGGCCAGAGGGTGGAGTTCGCATTCCGGGCCCAGGGGGATGCGTTCGTGATCGAACGCATTCGGCGGGCGGATGAACGATGATTGACGCGATCATCCGCTGGTCAGCTTCAAACCGGCTCCTGATCCTGCTGGCGACGCTGTTCCTGACTGCTTCCGGGCTGTACGCCGTAAGCAGGACGCCGCTCGATGCGATCCCGGACCTGTCCGATGTTCAGGTGATCATCCGCACCCCCTATGCAGGGCAGTCGCCCGATATCGTCGAGGCCCAGGTCACCTATCCGTTAGCGACAACCATGCTGTCCGCGCCGCGGGTCAAAGCGGTGCGGGGATTCTCGTTTTTCGGCGACAGCTACGTAACGGTGATCTTCGAGGATGGGACGGATCTCTATTGGGCGAGGTCCCGTACGCTTGAATATCTAAGCCAAGTGCGAGGCCGGTTGCCGCAAGGCGTCACGCCTACCTTGGGCCCGGACGCAACTGGCGTGGGCTGGGCCTACCAATATGCGCTGATCGACCGCACGGGACGCCACGATCTGGGGCAGCTGCGGGCGCTTCAGGACTGGTTTCTCAGGTTTCAGCTGGGGGAGATCGATGGGGTCGCGGAGGTCGCGAGCCTCGGCGGAATGGTTCAGTCGTACCAGGTACAGATCGATCCGGAGCGGCTGCAGATTTTCCGAGTGTCCGCCGGCGAGGTGATGGACGCCGTCCGGCAGGCCAATCAGGAGACCGGCGGCTCCGTCGTGGAGCGCGCGGGAGCAGAGTTCATGGTCCGCGTCGGCGGCTATCTCGAAACTCTCGAACAGTTCCGAAACATTCCGCTCTCCACGAGCACTGGCGGGACGCCTGTCACCGTGGGGGACGTGGCGAGGGTACAGCTTGCCCCGGACTTCCGCCGCGGGATCGCGGAGCTGAACGGCGAGGGCGAGGTCGTGGGCGGCGTTGTCGTCGTGCGGCAGGGCGCCGACACTCTGTCGGTAATCGAGAGCGTGAAGGAACGGCTCGAAGAGCTGCAGGCGAGTCTGCCTCCAGGCGTCGAGGTCGTGACGGTCTACGACCGCTCAGGGCTGATCCAACGGGCCGTCCACAACCTTTGGGAGAAGCTCGCCGAAGAGTTCGTGGTCGTGGCCCTCGTCGTCGGGCTTTTCCTGCTGCACTTCCGATCCTCTCTCGTCGCGGTCATCACGCTGCCGATCGGGATACTGGCGGCCTTCCTCGTGATGTACCTGCAAGGGGTGAACGCGAACATCATGTCGCTCGGCGGCATAGCGATTGCGATCGGTGCGATGGTGGACGCCGCGATCGTGATGATCGAAAACGCTCACAAGAAGCTCGAGCATGCGCGCGCAGATGGCGGGGAGCTCACCGAAGAACGTCGTAGGCAGGTGATCACCGAGGCCGCGGTCGAGGTGGGGCCGGCGCTGTTCTTCTCGCTTTTGATCATCACCCTCTCATTCCTTCCGGTATTCACGCTGGAGGCTCAGGAAGGGCGGCTCTTCCGGCCGCTTGCCCTTACCAAGACCTATGCGATGGCCGCGGCCGCGGGCCTGTCGATCACGCTCGTCCCGGTCCTGATGGTCATGTTCATCAAAGGCCGGATCCGGCCGGAGGCTGAAAACCCGGTGAACCGGGCGATGATTGCCGCTTACCGTCCCGCTTTGAGCTGGGTTTTGCGAAGGCCGAAGCTGACCCTCGGGGCCGCTGTTCTTGCGCTCGCGATTGCTGTTTTCCCTGCGAGCCGCCTCGGCGGCGAATTCATGCCGCCGCTCGAGGAGGGCGATATCCTCTATATGCCGACCGCGCTTCCGGGCCTCTCCGCCGCTCGGGCCTCCGAGCTGCTCCAGGTCACCGATCGGATCATCATGACCGTGCCGGAGGTCGCGACCGTCTTCGGCAAAGCCGGAAGGGCCGACACGGCGACCGATCCCGCTCCATTGGAGATGTTCGAGACCACGATCCAGCTACGCCCGCGGCGCGAATGGCGGGCGGGAATGACGATGGAAGGAATCATCGAGGAGCTCGACTCGAAGCTCCGTATCCCCGGGCTCGCGAACGTGTTCGTGCCCCCGATCCGCAACCGGATCGACATGCTCGCCACCGGCATCAAGAGCCCGGTCGGCGTGAAGATTTCCGGCCCGGATCTCGAGACGCTTGAGCGGCTCGGCCGGCAGGTGGAGGAGATTGTGAGGCCGATCGAGGGGACGACCTCGGCCGTGTCTGACCGGGTCGGCGGCGGACGCTACATCGACGTTGACGTCAACCGGCTGGCAGCGGCCCGGTACGGCCTCTCGATGGCGGAGGTCCAAAGAACCGCTGCCATGGCCGTCGGCGGCGCGCAGATCGGGGAAAAGCTCGATGGCCTCGCGCGCTTCCCGATCAACGTCCGCTTTCCGCGAGAGACCCGCGACAGCGTCGAAGCGCTCGGGCGGCTCCCTCTGGTCGCACCCAACGGAGCGATCGTGCCGCTATCGGCGGTCGCGGATATTCGGGTCGTAAGCGGCCCGTCGATGATCCGAAGCGAGAATGGCCGCCCGTCCGTGTGGGTTTACGTCGATGTCCGCGACCGCGACATCGTCGGCTACGTGTCGGAGGCCCGCGCCCGCGTCGCTGAACAGGTCAGCCTCCCACCGGGCTACGCCATTTCCTGGTCGGGCCAGTTTGAGTACGCGCAGAGAGCCCGGGAGCGCCTGACGTGGGTCGTGCCCGCCACGATCGGCATCATCTTCCTGCTGCTCTTCCTCGCGTTCCGGCGCGTCCGCCAGCCGGCGATCATCCTTCTGACGCTCCCATTCGCACTGATCGGCGGCATTTGGCTCGTCTACCTGCTCGGGCACGACATCTCGGTGGCGACTGCGGTCGGCTTCATCGCTCTGGCCGGCCTCGCGGCTGAATTCGGGGTCGTAATGCTCGTCTATCTCGACCGCGCGGTCGAGGAACGGGTCGAGGCGGGCCGTTTCTCCAGGTCCGAGCACCTCGACGAGGCGCTCATCGAAGGAGCTGCCCTCCGCGTCCGCCCCAAGGCGATGACTGTGGCGGTGATATTGGCGGGCCTTTTCCCGCTGCTGATCGGGCATGGCGCCGGCTCAGAGGTTATGCAGCGGCTGGCCGCACCGATGGTCGGCGGGATGATCACGGCCCCGCTGCTGTCGCTCTTCGTGCTGCCCGCGATTTATGCACTTCTCGGGCGAAGGCAGTTTCTGAGGGAGGCAATGGACCCGGATACGCCGCCGATAGCGCCAGTTGCCCGCCCAGAGCTCAGCTAGCAGCGAAAGGAGAGTCTTGGGCGTTCGGCTGACCAGCCGAGGTTCGGTTCACATCTGCGGAAAAGGGTGCCCGAGCGACTGCCTCGGCCGTCGCCCCGGCCCTATCGCCCCGCGAAGGCTCCGAGGGCGGACGAGAAAAGGCTTGCCGGTTGATAGCGTTACCAAATAGCCTTTGCCGCAGCCGCCGGGACCGACGCGAGGGCATATGGGATTTTTGCGCGCCGCTTCGATTGCAGCCTTGCTCTGGGCAGGCGGCTGCACGACCATCCCCCGTCCGCCCGAGACAGCGGCGCCCGCGGCGCCCGCGGCGGCGGCGGAGGTCCGCTGGCCCGCCGTTCAAAGCCCGCTTCCGCGCGACCCGGCGCTCGAGGCGCGCGTCGAGTCGCTGCTTGCCGGCATGACGCTCGAGCAAAAGGTCGCGCAGGTCATTCAGCCCGATAT
>JALYHK010000091.1 GCA_030776605.1 Pseudomonadota bacterium | reverse complement strand
GACAACGATGACATGCCCTTCCTGGTCGATTCGATCGCCAACGCCATCGCCGCGCGTGGGCTCATCATCCACCGGCTGCTCCATCCGGTGGTCTGCGTCGTGCGCGACGATCGAGGCTGTCTCCTGTCCGTGGGACCACTGTGCGACGACGACCAGCGCCGTGAGTCGATCATGTACATCGAGGTCGACCGTGCCGAGGCGCGGGTGCGGCGCGATCTCGTCGCCGAACTGCATCGGGTCCTCGCCGACGTGCGCGCCGCCGTCTCCGACTGGCCGGCGATGCAGGCGAAGATGCGCGAGGACGCCGAGGCGCTCGACGATCCGGAAGGCGCGGCGCTGCTCCGCTGGTTCGCCGACGGGGCGATGACGCTGCTCGGCTATCAGGTGGAACGCCCGGGGGCGCCGTCGAGCAACGCGCTCGGCCTGTTCCGACTCCCGGGCGAAGCGACCGACGACGCCGGCTGTGCGGGCGCGGTCGCCTATTTCGAGCGCGGCGGGGCCGTCCCGCTTCTCGCCAAGGCTGACCGCAAGTCGAGCGTCCACCGCCGGGTCCCGCTCGACCTCGTCGTGGTGCCGGTCCGGGACGAGGGCAGGATCGTCGGCGTCGGCATCCACGCCGGCCTCTGGACCAGTCAGGCGCTGAATGCGCCTGCCGAGGAGGTGCCGCTGCTTCGCCGGCGGCTCTCGCAGCTCGACCGGGAGTTCGGCTTCGACCCCAAGGGGCATTCGGGCAAGGCGCTGCGCCACGCCATCGCATCGCTGCCGCGCGACCTGATGGTGAGCCTGAGCCACGAGTCGGTGCGCGAGCTCGTTATGTGTGCAATGTCGCTGGCCGACCGGCCGCGCCCGACGCTGCTGCTCGTCCGCTCGGTCCTGCAGGGCCACCTCTTCGCCTTCGTTTGGCTGCCACGGGACGAGCTCACCACGCGGCGCCGCATCGAGATCGGCCGGATGATCGAGGAGGCCGCGGCCGGGCAGCTGATGAACTGGTCGGTGGAGCTCGGGGACGGGGACCTGGCGCTCATCCGCTACACCGTCGACATGGACCCGGGCCGGCCGCTCCCAGACGTCGAGGCGCTTGACCGCCGGCTGGTGACGATGGTGCGCGGGTGGGGCCCCAGTGTGGAGGAGGCTTTGGGTGCGATCGTCGGGCCGGCGCGGGCCACGCGCCTCGCGCTCACCTATCTCGGCGATTTCCCGGAGGGTTACCGGGTGCGCACCAGCGCCGCCGAGGCGGCGCAGGACGTGCTGCGGATCTGCGGGCTGGACGGGACGGCGGCCCGCGACGCGCGGCTGTTTCGGAACCAGGAGGACGGGCCGAGCCGGCTGCGGCTCAAGACCTATCGCCTCGCCGCGGTCATCCCGCTCTCCGAAGCGGTGCCGGTGTTCGAGAATTTCGGCTTCGACGTGCTCGAGGAAGTGCCGACCCCGCTCGATGGCGGCGACCTCGGCTACATCCACGATTTCATCCTCGACGTGCCCGGCGGCGGCGACGCGGGCGAGGTGCTGAAGCGGGCGCGGCTGGTCGAACGGGCGATCGCCGCCGTGCTCGAGGGGCGGGCCGAGAACGACGCGTTCAACCAGCTGATCGTCGCCACCGGCTTGCAGCCGCGCGAGGTGGTGCTGTTCCGCGCCTGGTTCCGCTATCTTCGCCAGATCGGCCTCTCCTACTCGATGATCACCGTGGTCGAGGCGCTGCGCCGCGCGCCGGAGGTGACTCGAAGCCTGATCGCGCTGTTCGATGCGATGCACGACCCGGCGTTCGACGGCGACCGCGAGGAAGCGGTGAAGACCGCCGAGCGTCGCATCTCGCACAGTCTCGCCCGCGTCGCCGCGATCGACGAGGACCGCATCCTGCGCCTTTTCCGCGGCGTGATCGTCGCGACGCTGCGCACCAACGCCTTCGCGCCGGCGGGTTCGGAAGCGCTCGCCTTCAAGCTCGATTCCTCGCACGTCCCAGGTCTGCCCGCGCCGGTGCCCTGGCGCGAGATCTGGGTCTACAGCCCGCGGGTCGAAGGCATTCACTTGCGCGGCGGCCCGGTGGCGCGCGGCGGCCTCAGATGGTCCGACCGGCGCGACGACTTCCGCACCGAGATTCTCGGGCTGATGAAGGCGCAGCTGGTCAAGAATGCGGTCATCGTGCCGACCGGCGCGAAGGGCGGCTTCTACCCCAAGCAGCTGCCGCCGGCCTCCGAGCGCGATTCCTGGCTCGCCGAAGGCACCGAGAGCTATCGCATCTTCATCCGCTCGCTGCTTTCGGTGACCGACAATATTGTCGAGGGCGAGGTGGTCCATCCCTCGGGCGTGATCGTGCGCGACGGCGAGGATCCTTATTTCGTCGTCGCCGCCGACAAGGGGACGGCGACCTTCTCCGACATCGCCAACGAGATCGCCGTCTCGTCGGGCTTCTGGCTCGGCGACGCCTTCGCCAGCGGCGGCAGCTACGGCTACGACCACAAGGCGATGGGAATCACCGCCCGCGGCGCCTGGATCTCGGTCCAGCGCCACTTCCGCGAGATGGGGATCGACGTCCAGACCCAGCCGATCCGCGTCGCCGGCGTCGGCGACATGTCCGGTGACGTGTTCGGCAACGGCATGCTGCTCTCCAAGGCCCTCAAGCTGGTAGCCGCGTTCGACCACAGGCACATCTTCATCGATCCCGATCCCGACCCCGGCCGCAGCTGGGAGGAGCGCAAGCGGCTTTTCGACCTGCCGCGGTCGAGCTGGGCGGATTACGACGCGTCGCTGATCTCGCCGGGCGGCGGCGTGTTCCCGCGCAGCCAGAAGTCGATCCCGCTGAGCGAGCCGATCCGCGAGATGTTCGGTCTCGAGGGGGATGCGGCGGAGCCCGCGGCGCTGATCCGCGCGATCCTGAGGGCGCCGGTGGATCTCATCTGGTTCGGCGGGATCGGCACCTATGTTAAGGCGAGGCTCGAGAGCCACGCCGAGGTCGGCGACCCCGGCAACGATTCGGTTCGAGTCAACGCCGCAGAACTGCGCGCGCGAGCGATCGGCGAGGGTGCCAACCTCGCCATCACCCAACCAGCTCGGATCGAATTCGCGCAGGGCGGCGGGCGGATCAACACCGACTTCATCGACAATTCGGCGGGCGTCGACTGTTCGGACAACGAGGTCAACATCAAGATCCCGCTCAACCGCGAGATGGCCGAGGGGCGGCTCGGCTTCGAGGAGCGCAACGCGCTGCTCGCGGACATGACGGAGGACGTCGCCGCGCTGGTGCTCGAGGACAATCGCCTGCAGACGCTGGCGCTGTCGATCGCCGAGCGGAGCAGTGCCGCCGCCCTTCCCGCGCTGGTGCGAGTGCTGGAAGTGCTCGAGGAGCGGGGGCGGCTCAATCGCGTGGTCGAGGGCTTCGAGGCAAACGAGGATCTGCTGCGCCGCGGACAGGAGAATCGCGGCCTCACCCGTCCCGAGCTGGCGGTGCTGCTGTCGCACAGCAAGATGGCGCTCCAGAACGCGGCGGAGGCAAGTGCGCTGGCCGACGATCCCACCATGGAGCGAGAGCTGCTCGCCGCCTTCCCAGAGCGGATGCAGCACGACCATCGCGAGGCACTGCTCCGCCACCGCCTTCGCCGCGAGATCATCGCGACCAAGATCGCCAACCGCTTCGTTAACCGGCTCGGCATCGTCGCGCCCTTCGCGCTGATCGAGCAGGAAGGCGCCTCGCTCGGCCAGGCGGCCTCGGCCTTCATCGCCGCCGAGCGGCTGTTCGGCATGGCCGAGCTTTGGGCGCGGCTTGATGCGCTCGATGTCGCGGAGCAGGTGCGGCTCGAGCTCTTCGAGCAGGCCTCGACCGGGCTC
This sequence comes from Pseudomonadota bacterium, assembly GCA_030776605.1. Classification (GTDB taxonomy): domain Bacteria; phylum Pseudomonadota; class Alphaproteobacteria; order Sphingomonadales; family Sphingomonadaceae; genus Allosphingosinicella. The sequence continues at coordinate 2,142 of JALYHK010000091.1, read as the reverse complement.
CAGCTCCACATCTCCGACCTGCTCCGCTGTACCTCGCCCGAGATGCAGCCGGGGAGCATTGTCGAGACGCTGCGGCCGGGGCTCGACAAGCTCGACGCGGCGCTGGAGGAGCTTCTGCGCCCGGTTCCGCGGGCGCAGGCGGCGGCGCAGCGGGAGCATCTGGTGAAGGCCGGCGCGCCCGAGGAGATCGCCTCGGCGGTGGTCCGGCTCTACGAGCTCAACGGCGCGATCGGCCTCGCCAATCTCGGCCAGAAGCTGGGGATGGACGAAATCGCCCTTACCCACGCCTATACCAAGCTCGGCGAGGCGCTGGGGATCGACTGGGCGCTATCGGCGGCGCACAAGTTCCAGGCGCACGACCATTGGGAGCGGCTGCTCACCGCTGGCCTCGCACGCGACTTCGAGCAGCTCCGCCTCGATTTCCTCGAGCGCCGGCGTGGCGGCGACCCGGTCGCGGGGGTGGAGGGGTGGGTGGCTGATCATACTGCACGCATCGAGCAGTTCCGCCGCACCGTGGAGCGCGCGCGCACCGCGACCGTGACCACCGCGGCGATGCTGGCGCAGCTGGCGACGCAGGCCCGGGTGCTGCTGTCGCGCTAGGAGATCCGCGGGACGCGCAGCCGCGGTATCTCGATCGCCGGGCAGCGATCCATCACCACCTTCAGTCCGGCCGCCTCGGCGCGCTCGGCGGCTTCCTCGTTGATCACGCCGAGCTGCATCCACACCGCCCCGGCGCCGACGGCGATCGCCTGATCGACCGCCTCGCCCGCCGCCTGGGGGCGGCGGAAGATGTCAACGAGGTCGATCGGCTCCCCAATCTGCTCCAGATCGCGCCACACGAACTCGCCGTGGACGCGCTCGCCGGTGATCTGCGGATTGACCGGCAGCACGCGATAGCCGTGCTCCTGAAGGAACCGCATCACCCCCCAGCTCGGCCGCGTCGGCCGGTCCGACGCGCCGACCAGCGCGATCGTCCGGGTTCGGCTGAGCAGGTCGGCAATGTCCTCGTCGCGGGTCAGCGGCATGACCCTTCAACCCTCAGGAGCGCGTCCGGTTCACCTCCTCGACCAGTCGCGCGGCAATGGTTCGGAAGATCTCCGCTTCCTCGCCCTCGCCGGCCGCGGGCGGCGCGCCGGCGTCCGAGGCCCGTCGGATCGGGAGCGCGAGCGGGATGCGCCCCAGAAAAGGGATGTCCATCACCTTCGCCGCCGCCTCCGCTCCCCCGGCGCCGAACGGATCGGAGACTTCGCCGCAGTGCGGGCACTCGTAACCCGCCATGTTCTCGATCAGTCCGACCACCGGCACGTCCATCTTGCGGAACAGGTCGATCGCGCGGGTGGCGTCGATCAGCGCCAGGTCCTGGGGCGTCGAGACGATAACCGCACCGGCGGGCTTCCACTTCTGGATCAAGGTCATCTGCACATCCCCAGTGCCCGGCGGCAGGTCGACGATCATCAGCTCGGTGTCGCCCCAGTCGCCTTCCATCAGCTGGGCAAGAGCGCTGCCGGTCATCGGCCCGCGCCAGGCGACGGCGGTGCCCGGCTCGATCAGCTGTCCGATCGAGAGCATGCGCACCCCCCAGGCGCGGACCGGCACGATCATGTTGTCGGCGAGCTCGGGCCGCTGGTCGTTGCCCATGATCCTGGGCTGCGATGGCCCGTAGATATCGGCATCGACCAGCCCGACCCTGCTGCCGAGCCGCGCCACGGCGATTGCGAGATTCGCCGCCACCGTTGATTTGCCGACGCCGCCCTTGCCGCTGCCGATCGCGACGATCCGGCGCTGAACCTTCTCGGCGGTCATGGCCACCCGGATGTCGGCAATTTCAGGCACGCCCACCGCGGCGGCGCGGATCCGCCGCTCGGCGGCGGCGCGCTGCTCGGCATCGAATCCGGTGGCGTCGAGCACGACGGTGGCGATGCCGTCCCTGATCCGCGGCAGGGTCACCCGGTCGGCGAGATCGCCCAGCGCCGCCAGGAGTTTGCGCGCCTCTTCGCTCATCCGGCGACGCGATAGGGGATGGCGGTCGGCTTGGCACTGTTTTTCCGCCGATGCCGTTCCTATAAAGGCCCCATGCTCAGAATTTTCCGGCGGGGCTGGCGTCTCGGCGCCTTGTTCAACGAAAATCGCGGGGGGCCGTGG
>JALYHK010000090.1 GCA_030776605.1 Pseudomonadota bacterium | reverse complement strand
GCCGCATCCAGTCCCGGAAGAAGCGCCGCCACGCGACCTCGTCGTGCGTCGTCCAATCCCAGAAATAGGAGCCGTGATGGGTGCGGCTCGGATCGAAGAAACGCTGCAGCGACGGCAATGTGTAGCGCGCGTGCCAGTCGGCGTTGCGCGCCCGCATCACATCGCGGCCGGCCGAATAGATGTTGAACGTTGGGTTGAACGTCACTCCCCGCTCGAACTGGCGCTCGAGATAGGCGCGCCATTCGGGGCTGCCCGGCTCGACGATCTGCTCGGCGAGCCGCGCCACCTGGCTGAAGCGCCACTGCTCGTCGAACATGTTGTAGTCGACCGGGTAGAAAGGGAGGCGCCGGTCCCTGAGCAGGCTCTCGAAATGGCCGTAGAAATGGGTGACCGAATGGAGACCCATCGCGCCGGCTCGGTCGGCATTGACCTCCGCGACGCCGCCCTGGCCGAGATGGGCGACGGTGCCGAGCCGAAGGCGCCGCGCCTCCGCGATCGCCGCCTGCGTCGCCGCCGCCGGGACATTGTTGAAGAACTTGATGCCGTCATAGCCCGCGTGCGCTGCCCAGCCGACGAAGGCGCGGGCGCGCTCGGGCGTGTCGACCGCCCCCTGCGTCCAGTCGCCGAGCGACACGTAGTCGTAGAGCCGCGGCGCGACGATCGTGTTGGCCGCGCTGCGCTGGCGGTCGCTGCGCGACATCGCCGGATCGCCCCAGTAGAGGGAGACGCCGCGGACGGTGGTGACGCCGTGGGCGAGCCACAGGCGGTAGCCGTAGGTCGCGTTCGGCGCCTTTTCGGGATCGCCATTGTGGCCGTGGACGTCGACGAAGCCCGGCAGCACGTACATGCCGGTCGCGTCGATCTCATGATCGGCGTCGCGCGGATCACGCTCCGGGCGGAGCGGCAGACCGGGTGTTCCAGCGGCCTCGATGCTCTCGATGCGGTTGCCCGCCACCACGATGTCGACCGGCCCGCGCGGCGGCGCACCGCTTCCGTCGATCAGCATGGCGCCGCGGATCACCAGGCGGCGGAACGGGCCGAGCCCTTCGCCCGGCTGCCGATCGGGCACGCGCTCCATCCGCGGCCGCTCTCCCTGTTGCGCGGCGGCGCCCGGGAGCAGCGCGAGCCCCGCGGCCAGCACCGCTGTGAAAGCTGCCAATCTTTTCAGCCCCATCCGCTCCTCCAGCGCGAGCCGGCGGCAAAAGCCGGCAGCATTCATGACCTATTCAATGCGCGGGCGCTATGCCATTCCCGATCCAAGCAAAAAAACCCGCCGAGTTCCCGTCCATGCGCTTTGCCGTCCTCCTCGCCGCCACTGCAGGCCTGCTCGCCGCCGCACCCGCCGAGGCGCTGCAGGGCCGCGGCCACGGGCGGCATCGCGATCAGGATGCCGCGTTCCGGGCGATGCAGCAGGGGCAGATCCTGCCGCTCGGCGAGATTCTGGCGCGAGTCCGCGTTCCCGAGGGGCGCTACATCGGCGCCGACCTCGATGACAGCGGCTCCGTCTACCGTCTCACCTTCATCCGCCGCGGCGACGTGATTCGCGTCTACGTGGATGCGCGGACCGGCCGCCCGCTCCCGACCCGCTGAGGCCGCCGCGGCCGCCGTGGCGCGCCGCCCCATCTCCTGTTATCGGGCTTTGTTCGCGTCATGAAACAATCGGCGCGCGCGCTGGTTGTCCGTGCAGCAGCACGGGCGAAAAGGTCGAGAGGGTAAGGACATGCGGGTTCTGATCGTCGAGGACGAGCCGAATCTGGGCCGCCAGCTGAGGGCGACGCTCGAAGGTGCCGGATATGCCGTCGATCTCGCCACCGACGGCGAGGACGGCCACTATCTCGGCTCCACCGAAAGCTACGATGCGATCGTCCTCGATCTCGGACTTCCCGAGATCGACGGCCTTACCGTGCTCGACCGGTGGCGCAAGGAAGGCATCACCGTCCCGGTGCTGGTCCTCACCGCCCGCGACAGCTGGTCCGACAAAGTCGCCGGCCTCGACGCCGGGGCCGACGACTATCTCGCCAAGCCGTTCCAGACGGAGGAGCTGATCGCGCGCCTGCGCGCCCTGATCCGCCGCGCCTCCGGCAACGCCTCGTCGGAGCTCACCGCCGGTCCGGTCCGGCTCGACACGCGTTCGGGCAAGGTCACGCTGAACGGCGAGCCGGTGAAGCTCACCGCCCAGGAATACAAGCTCCTCTCCTATCTGATGCACCACAAAGGCAAGGTGGTTTCTCGAACCGAGCTGATCGAGCATATCTACGACCAGGATTTCGACCGGGATTCGAACACCATCGAGGTCTTCGTCACCCGCATCCGAAAGAAGCTGGGGCAGGACGTGATCACCACCATCCGCGGCCTCGGCTACTCACTCGAAGACCCGCAGGAGTGAGGCGCCGGAGCGGCTGAATGCCGGCGCGGTTCAGCAATGGTTTCGGAAGCGTAGCGCAGATCGCGGCCCCCGGAGCTGCCAGGTGACGCGATGAGGAGACCGCCTGCTGGGATCCCACGGCTGTGGCCGGCGCGGCGGCGGGGCGCCCGCCGCGGCCCGACCGGCTCTCTCACCCGGCGGATCATCGGCATCGCGGCGGTGTGGATCGTGCTGCTGCTGGGCGTCGGCGGCTATGCGCTCGACCGGGTGCTGACCTCGGCGATCACCGACAATTTCGACGACCAGCTCGAATATGTGCTGACCTCGCTGATCGCCTCCTCTGAGATCGGACCGGACGGCGAGGTACTGCTCAACCGGCCGCCCGCCGACCAGCGCTTCCTCGAGCCCTATTCCGGCCTCTATTTCCAGATCACGGCCGAAGGCTACAACCCCGCCGACGCGCCCGCCGCCTACACCTTCCCCTCGCGATCCCTCTGGGACCGGCGGCTCCAGGTCCGCGGCGAGCATCGCGACTTCGACCTTCACGTCTACGACAGCGATGAATTCCCGTCCGAGGAGCTGCGCATCGTCGAGCGCGACGTCCGGCTGCCCGGCTCGCCGCTGCGCTGGCGCTTCCAGGTGGCCTCCACCCGTGAGCCGATCGACGAGCAGATCAGCATCCTGAGGCGCACCATGCTGCGTTCGTTCGCGATCCTCGGCGTCGGCCTCATCATCCTCGCCGGCCTGCAGGCGCTCTATGGCCTCTGGCCGCTGCGCCGCGTCCGCCAGGCGATCGCTTCGATCCGCTCCGGGGAGAAGTCGCGGATCGAAGAGCGGTTCCCGCTCGAGATCCAGCCGCTGATCGACGAGCTCAACGCCCTTCTCGCCCATAATGAGAAGCAGGCCGAGGAGGCGCGGCGGCACGCCGGCAACCTCGCCCATGCGCTCAAGACCCCGCTGACGGTGGTCACCAACGCCGCCACCGCCCGCGCCCCCGATCTCGCTGAGACTGTCTGCCGCGAGGCGACGACGATGCGCCGCCAGGTCGACCACCATCTCGCCCGCGCGCGCGCGATCGGCCGCCGCTCCTCGACTCAGGCGAGAGCGCAAGTCTGGCCGTCCCTCGAAGCGGTCGAGCGGGCGGTGACGCGGCTGTACGAGGATGTCACCGTCGATCTCGCCGGTGATCGCGATGCGGCGGTGCGGGTCGAACGGCAGGACTTGGACGAAATGGTCGGCAACCTCATCGAAAATGCCGCCAAATACGGCCACGGCCGCGTCTTCGTCACCGTCCGCACCACCCCGGATTGCGTCGAGATCGAGGTCGAGGACGACGGCCCCGGCATCCCTGAGTCCGAACGGACGAGCATCTTCGACCGCGGCGCCCGCCTCGACAGCGGCAAGCCCGGCACCGGCCTCGGCCTCGCCATCGTCCGCGACGTCGCCGAAATCTACGACGGCTCGATCCAGCTCGAGGAAAGCGAGGACCTCGGCGGCCTCCTCGCCCGCCTGAAGCTGCCGCTCGCGGGCTGAACCCGGCTTGCCTTTTGCAGGCCCAGCGGCCACATCGCCGCGGCGCATGACCGCCACGATCCACCATCTCGGCGCCGCCCGCGCGCCTTCCCTCGAGCCGATGGTCCAGCTCGTCGCGGGCGACCTCAACCACGTCAATGCGGTTATCCTCGAGCGCATGCAGAGCGAGGTGACGCTGATCCCGGAGCTTGCCGGCCACCTGATCGCCGGCGGGGGCAAGCGGATGCGGCCGATGCTGACGCTCGCCTGCGCGCGCCTGCTCGACTATGCCGGCACGCGGCACCACAAGCTCGCCGCGGCCGTCGAATTCATCCATACCGCCACGCTCCTGCACGATGACGTGGTCGACGGCTCCGGGCTGCGCCGGGGTCGGCGCACGGCCAACGTCATCTGGGGCAATCCGGCCAGCGTGCTGGTCGGGGACTTCCTTTTCTCGCGCTCGTTCGAGCTGATGGTCGAGGACGGCAGCCTCAGGGTGCTGCGGATCCTCTCGCGCGCCTCGTCGGTGATCGCGGAGGGCGAGGTCGACCAGCTCAGCGCGCAGCGCCGGGTGGAGACGAGCGAGGACCATTATCTCGCGATCATAGCCGCCAAGACGGCAGCTCTCTTCGCTGCCGCCTGCCGCATCGCCGCAGTCGTCGCCGAGCGCGACGAGGAGGCGGAGCTGGCGCTCGACTGCTACGGCCGCAATCTCGGCATCGCCTTTCAGCTGGTCGACGATGCGATCGACTATCTGTCGGACGCGGCGACCATGGGCAAACGGGTCGGCGACGATTTCCGGGACGGCAAGGTGACGCTTCCGGTCATCCTCGCCTTCGCCCGCGGCTCCGAGGCCGACCGCGGCTTCTTGCGGGAGGCGATGGAAGGCGGCAGCGCCGGCGATACGGAGCTCGCCCGCGCCACCCGCCTGCTGAGAGAAACCGGCGCGCTCGACGACACGCTCGCCCGCGCGCGGACCTATGCCCAGCGCGCAATAGACGCGCTCGGCCCCTTTCCCGCCGGCCGCGCCAAGGCGGCGCTCGTCGAAGCCGTCGAATTCGCCGTGGCACGAGCGTATTGAACCGGCCGTCGTGCGAAGGGGCGGGAAGGACGGCGTTGATGGGCCATGCCTCCCTTCCCATTCACGCTGTTCTTCCCGATCTTCTTGCCTCGCTGCGGGACGGATCGAACGCGGTGCTGGTAGCAGCGCCGGGGGCGGGCAAGACGACCGCGGTCGCGCCGGCGCTGCTCGCTGAACCCTGGTGCACCGGCGAAATCCTGCTCCTCTCGCCGCGCCGCCTGGCAGCGCGCGCGGCCGCGGAGCGAATGGCCGAGCTTGCCGGAGAGCGCGTCGGCGGGACCATCGGCTACGCGACGCGGCTCGATACGAGCCGCTCGGCGGCTACGCGGATTCTCGTGCTGACGGAGGGGATTTTCCTCAGCCGCATGCAGGCCGATCCGGAGCTTTCCGGCGTCTCCGCCGTGCTCTTCGACGAAGTGCATGAGCGCAGCCTCGACAGCGACGTCGGGCTGGCGCTGGCGCTGGACGCGCAGCAGGCGCTGCGGCCGGACCTGAGGCTGGTGGCGATGTCCGCAACTCTCGACGGCGCCCGCTTCGCCGCGCTGATGGGCGGCGCCCCGGTCATAGAGAGCCAGGGCCGCTCCCACCCCGTCGAGATGCGCTATCTGGGCCGCGCCGCCGAAATGCGAATCGACGAGGAGATGGCCGCCGCGATCCGGCGCGCGATCGGCGATGCGGGCGGCAGCCTGCTCGCCTTCCTTCCGGGCGTCGCCGAGATCGAGCGGACCGCCGAGCGCCTGCAGGACCTGCCGGGCGACATCGACCTCCACCGTCTCCATGGCAGCCTCGAGCCCGCTGCGCAGCGGGCAGCCATCGCCGCGCCGGCGCCCGGCCGGCGCAAGCTGGTGCTTGCGACCTCCATCGCCGAGACCAGCCTGACGCTCGACGGCGTCCGAACCGTGGTCGATTCCGGGCTTGCCCGCCGCCCGCGCTACGACCGAGGTGCCGGCATTACCCGGCTGGTCACCGAGCGAGCGAGCCAGGCCGCCGTCGCCCAGCGTGCGGGCCGCACAGGGCG
>JALYHK010000089.1 GCA_030776605.1 Pseudomonadota bacterium | reverse complement strand
TGGTGATGCCGTCCATGAACGCGACTGTCGGCTTCATGTAAGTGAAGAGCAGGTGATTGAGCCGATATTCCTCGTGGAAGAAAGCACGCGCCTCCGCTCCGTCGCCCGCGCCGCTCCTGGCGAGCATGAGGACGTCGCCGCCGGCGCAGAAGCCGCGCCCCTCGGCATGGTCGATCATCACCGCCTCGATGTCGCCGTCCTTCCGCCAGTCGAGCAGAGCCGCGATCATCGCGCTGCACATGTCGCGGGTCAGCGCATGGATCGCCTTCGGCCGGTTGAGCCGGATCCGGCCGATCCGCCCTTCGGTGAGGGTGAGCACGTCCGAGGTCATCGGGGAGCCGTTCGGTTCGAGCGAAGTCGAGAACCAAGGCCGAGCGGAGCCGAGGCCCGTCTGCGAACGCGACCCTCGGCTTCGCTCGGGGCGGCCCCTCGACTTCGCTCCGGGCGAACGCTGTGTTCTGGCAGCCGCAGGCGCGTAATCACTGCCGCAGCATGTCGCGCGCGATGATGACGCGCATGATCTGGTTGGTGCCCTCGAGGATCGAGTGGACGCGAAGGTCGCGCCAGAAGCGCTCGATCGGATAGTCCATCAGGTAGCCGTAGCCGCCGTGGAGCTGGAGGGCGCGGTCGACGACGGCGGAGCCGGTGTCGGTGGCGAGGCGCTTGGCCATCGCCGCGAACCGCGTCTTGTCGGGGGCATTCTCGGTCACCTTGACGGCGGCGGCGTAGAGCAAAGTGCGTGCCGCCTGCAGCTCGGTCTCCATGTCGGCGAGCATGAATTGGGTGTTCTGAAAGTCGGCGATCGGCTGGCCGAACTGCTTCCTCTCCTTGGTGTAGGCGATCGTCTCGTCGAGGCAGCGCTGCGCGCCGCCGAGCGAGCAGGCGCCGATGTTGAGCCGGCCGCCGTCGAGCCCCATCATCGCGATCCGGAAGCCCTCGCCCTCGCCGCCGACGCGGTTCTCCGCCGGCACGCGCACTTCGTCGAAATTGACCTGGGCGGTCGGCTGCGAGTGCCAGCCGAGCTTGCGCTCCTGCGCGCCGAAGCTGACGCCCGGCATGTCCTTCTCGATGACCAGGCAGGAGATGCCCTTCGGCCCCTCCTCGCCGGTGCGCACCATCGCCACCATCAGATCGTTGGCGCCGCCGCCCGAGGTGAACGCCTTGGAGCCGGTGACGACATAATGGTCGCCGTCCTTGACCGCCTTCGTCTTGAGCGCGGCGGCGTCGGAGCCGGAGGAGGGCTCGGTCAGGCAATAGCTCGCCATCCACTCCATCCCGACCAGCTTGGGCAGATATTTCTCCTTCACCCGCTGGGAGCCGAAGCGGTCGATCATCCAGCTCGCCATGTTGTGGATCGAGATGAAGGCCGAGGTGGACGGGCAGCCATAGGCCATCGCCTCCATGACCAGCGCCGCCTCGAGCCGCCCGAGGCCGATGCCGCCCGATTCCTCGGAAACGTAGATGCTGCCGAAGCCGAGCTCGGCGGCCTGGCGGATGGTGTCGCGCGGGAAGATGTGCTTCTCGTCCCACTCGGCGGCATGAGGCGTGATGTTGTCGGCGGTGAACGCCTGCGCCATTTCCTGGATCTGGCGCTGCTCGTCGGTGAGGTCGAACTGGCTCATGGCCGGACCCTTAGCGGCCGATGCGCGGCGAGTCAGCAGAGCAGAGCGGTCGCCGCGTTAGACGGGAATTTCGGTAGTGTACTTGACCTGGCGCAGCGCGAAGTTGCTGGCGGCATTCGCCACCGACGGGTGGGCGAGCACGCCGCGCATAATGAAGCGGTCGTAATCGGCGACGTCGCGCACGGAGATGCGCAGCAGATAGTCCCACTCGCCCGACATGGCGTAGCATTCGACGATCTCCTCGCGCGACTGGATGAAGTCCTCGAAGTCGGAGCGCGCCTCGACCGTCTGGCGGCTCATCCGCACCTGGCAGAGCACGTTGACCGGCCGGCCGAGCTGCTCGGCGCTGACGAGCCGCACCGCCTTGCCGAGCACCCCCTCCGCCTCGAGGTTCCTGACCCGCCGCCAGACCGAGGCGGGGGAGGCGCCGACCCGCTCGGCGAGCGCGGCGTGGCTGAGGCCGGCGTCGCGCTGCAGCTCCCGAACGATTCGCCGGTCGATCGCATCCATCTGAAACATCCGCTTCATTCCTGCGCCTCATGTGAATAGTTCCTTTCACATCCACCGCTCATCGCTGTCAACATTGGAAAGTTATTCGACTCGCCATCCTGTATGGAGGCGGCCGACAGGAGGGACGATGGCAGAGGGTCTGATTCTCGCCGAGCGGTTGTTCGAGCGGCTCGAGGAGCAGAAAGCGGATTCGCTGCTCCATCTGATCGCGCTGTGCGACGCCGATCCGCGGCCGGACAAGATCGATGTCGGCGTCGGCGTCTACCGCGACGCTGCCGGCGCGACGCCGATCCTCCGCTCGGTCAAGGCGGCCGAGCGCATCCTGCTCGAGACCCAGGAGACCAAGTCCTATCTCGGCTCGCGAGGCGACAAGCGCTTCACCGAGCTGGTCCGGCCGGTCGTGTTCGGCGAAACCCTGGCCGCGGACGAGCGCATCGTCGGCGTCCAGACTCCCGGCGGCTGCGGCGCGCTGAGGCTCGGCGCCGACCTCGTCGCCCGCGCCGACTCCGGCGCGCGCGTCTTCGTCGGCCAGCCGACCTGGCCCAACCACGGCCCGCTGATCGAGTGCGCCGGCGTGAGGCTCGTCCCGCATCCTTATTACGACCGCCAGCGCACCCGCATCCGCTTCGACGAGATGATGGACGCGCTCGAGGAGGCGGAAGGGGGCGACCTCGTCCTGCTCCACGGCTGCTGCCACAACCCGACCGGTGCCGACCTTTCGGTCGAGCAGTGGCGGGCGGTCGCCGAGCTGGTCGCGCGCAAGGGTCTCGTGCCCTTCGTCGACCTGGCCTACCAAGGGCTCGGCAACGGCCTCGAGGCCGATGCGGCGGGGACGCGGCTGGTGGTCGAGGGGGCCGAACAGGCGCTGGTCGCGCAGAGTTGTGACAAGAACTTCGGGCTCTATCGGGAGCGCACCGGAAACCTCTTCGTCAAGGGAAGCAGCCGGAAGAACGCCGAGGTGATCCTCGGCAATCTCGTCGCCTTGGCCCGGACGATGTGGTCGATGCCGCCCGATCATGGCGCGGCGGCGGTGCGCATCGTCCTCGACGATCCCGCCCTGCGCGCCGACTGGGAGGCCGAGCTCAAGGAGATGTGCGCTCGCATCCGCAGCCTTCGCGCCCGGCTCGCCGCCTACGACCCCCGCCTCGCCTTCATCGGCACGCAGAACGGCATGTTCTCGATGCTTCCGCTCTCCGAGGAGGCCGTTCTGGGACTGCGCGAGGAGAAGGGGATCTACATGGCTAGCTCCGGCCGCTTCAACGTCGTCGGCCTTTCAGACGACAGCGTCGAGCGGTTCGCCGCGGCGGTGGTGGACAAGCTCGATGGCTGAGGAGGCGGTCAGGGACCGCACCCGCGCCGGGCCGCCAGACCAGTCGTTCGACTGGCGGCGCATCGCCTACCATGTCCAGGTGAGCCGGGCGATGGACGCGCTCGAGGAGCAGCGCCTCGTCCCCCAGAAGAAGGTGCTCTACCAGTTTTCGGCGCGTGGGCACGATATGGCGCAGGTGATGCTGGGTACTCGCCTCACCCACCGCCACGACGCCGCCTGCGGATACTACCGTTCGCGGCCCCTCCTGCTGGCGCTCGGCGTGCCGCTCGAGGAGGCGCTCGCCTCGGGCATGGGCAGGGAAGGGGGCTATTCCAACGGCCGCGACATCGGGGTCGTGTTCAACTATCCGAACCCGGACGGCTGCCCGGCGCTTCCGATGTCGGGCGGAGTCGGGGCGCAACATACCCCGACCGCGGGCTGGGCGCAGGCGATCGAATATTATCGCAACGTCCTCGGCGATCGGTCCTACGACGGGGCGATGGCAGTGGTGCTCGGCGGCGATGCCTCCTGCGCCACCGGCGGCTTCTGGGCGGCGCTGACCATCGCGACGACGCAGAAGCTGCCGATGCTCTTCTTCATCGAGGACAACGGGTTCGGCATATCGGTGCCTTCCAGCTTCCAGACGCCGGGCGGCGACATCGCCGCCAATCTCGCCAGCTTCAAGAATCTCGCGATCCTGTCCGGCGACGGCACCGAACCCGCCGAGGCGGCGCGGCTGATCGACGAGGCCGTGGCGCACGTCCGGGCGGGCAAGGGCCCGGCCCTGCTCCGCCTCGCCGTTCCGCGCCTCCAGGGCCACAGCTTCCAAGACACCCAAGCCTACAAGCCCGAGGAGCTGGTCCGCTCCGAATGGGCCCGCGACCCGCTGCCGAAGCTCAAATCCCACCTCGTCGGCTCGGCGATGAGCGAGGAGGAATGGGAGAGGATCGAGGCCGAGGCGAAAGAGGCGGTCGAGAAGGCGCGGGCGACCGCCGAAGCGCGCGGCGTCTCCCAGCCCGAGCAGGTGCTCGAGCACGTCTTCTACGAAGGCGAGATGCAGAAGCTCGGGGGGCAGTGGACCCACGGCTACAAGGCGCCGCGCAGCCATGAGGAGCCCAAGCCCGAGGGGCAGCGGATCAACATGGTGACTGCGATCCGCCGCACCCTCGACCGCGAGCTCGAGATCAACCCGCGCGTCCTCGTCTTCGGCGAGGACGTCGGACCCAAGGGCGGCGTCCATGCGGTGACGCTCGGGCTCCAGGAGAAATATGGCGCGAGCCGCGTCTTCGACACGAGCCTCAACGAGGAGGGGATCGTCGGCCGCGCGGTCGGCATGGCGATGGCGGGGCTGATGCCGGTCCCGGAGATCCAGTTCCGCAAATATGCCGAGCCGGCGACCGAGCAGATCAACGATTGCGGGACGATGCGCTGGCGCACAAACAACCGCTTCGCGGCGCCGATGGTGCTGAGGATCCCCGGCGGCTTCTTCAAGTGCGGCGATCCCTGGCACAGCCAGACCAACGAGGTGCAGTTCGTCCACAATCCCGGCTGGCTGGTGGCGGTTCCGTCGAACGCCGAGGACGCCGTGGGCCTGCTTCGCTCGGCGCTGAGGGGCAACGATCCCGTCGTCTTCTTCGAGCATCGCGCAATGCTGGACGATGTCTGGGCCCGCCGCCCCTATCCCGGCGACGATTACGTGCTCCCGTTCGGCCGAGCGAAGAAGACGAGGCAAGGCGACGACATCACCATCGTCACCTGGGGCGCGCTGGTGCCGCGCTGCGAAGAGGCGGCGAAGGACTTTTCCGCCGAGGTGATCGACCTTCGCACGCTCGTCCCGTTCGATAAGGAGACGGTCTTGGAAAGCGTCCGCCGCACGCGCCGCTGCCTTGTCGTCCACGAGGATCTGAGGACCGGCGGTTTCGGGGCGGAGATCGCCGCCATCGTCGCCGACGAGGCCTTCCTCGACCTCGATGCGCCGGTCGCCCGGGTGACGATGCCCGACATTCCGAGTCCGCATAACCCGGTGCTGCTGGACTGGGCGGTGCCCAACGTCGCGCGCATCAGGGACAAGATCGAAGAGCTGGTGGGGTTTTGACGATGAAGGCGCAGCGGAGCGCAGGCACCATCGTCATCCCTGCGAAAGCCGGGATCTGGTGGAGGAAAAGGCACTGCCAGATGAGCCGAGACTCCGGCTTCCGCCGGGGTGACGGCCTGCCGGGGCCGTCATGATCGACGTCGTCGTTCCCGCCGAGCAGGAGGGCACGCAGGCGGTGGTCCGCGCCTGGCTGAAGAAGGTCGGCGACCGTGTCGAGGAGAACGATCCCCTCGTCGAGCTCGAGACCGACAAGGTGGCGATGGAGGTCCCCGCGCCGGCCGCCGGCGTGCTGCGCGAAATCCTGCTCGACACCGACGCCGAGGCAAACCCCGGCGCCGTCCTCGGACGAATCGCGCCCGTCGTCGAGCTCACCGAACTCCAGGCGGAAGACTCCGTTCGTCCCGAGCGTAGTCGAGAGGCGCCCGCACCGAGTCCGAGCCCACGCCC
>JALYHK010000088.1 GCA_030776605.1 Pseudomonadota bacterium | reverse complement strand
GCTGCGCGGCGGCTGTCCATCTCCCCTGAAGGGAGAGGGCAGTCATGGTTGAGACCGATTATTACGAGCTGCTCCAGGTCCCGCGCGGAGCGGACGAGCGGGCGATCAAGTCGGCGTACCGCCGGCTGGCGATGGAGTGCCACCCGGACCGCAACGGCGGCTGCGCCGAGGCCGAGAAGCGGTTCAAGGCGATCAGCGAAGCCTATGACTGCCTGAAGGATCCGCAGAAGCGAGCCGCTTACGACCGCTTCGGCCACGCCGCCTTCCGGCAGGGCGGCTTCGGCGGCGGCAACGGCGGCGCGCAGGACTTCGGCTCCTTCTCCGACATTTTCGAGAACATCTTCGGCGAGTTCATGAACGGCGGCGGACAGGGCGACCGGCGCCGCAACGCCATGCGCGGCTCCGACCTGCGCTACGACCTCGAGATCAGCCTTGAGGACGCCTTCACCGGTCGCCAGGTCGAGATCAACATCGACACTGCGGTGCGCTGCAAGCCGTGCGACGGCACCGGCGCGAAAGCCGGCACCTCGGCGCGGACCTGCACGATGTGCGACGGCCGCGGCCAGGTGCGCGCGCGCCAAGGCTTCTTCGTCATCGAGCAGACCTGCCCCACCTGCCGCGGCGTCGGTCAGGTGATCGCCGACCCATGCGACCATTGCCGCGGCGAAGGCCGCGCCGAGAAGCGCCGCTCGCTCCAGGTCACCGTCCCTGCCGGCGTCGACGAGGGGACCCGCATCCGCCTCTCCGGCGAGGGCGAAGCGGGGGTGCGCGGCGGCCCGCCCGGCGACCTCTACATTTTCATCCACCTGAAGCGGCACCCGATCTTCCAGCGGGAGGGCACCACCCTGTTCGCCCGCTGCCCGGTCAGCATCACTACCGCCGCGCTCGGCGGGTGCATCGATGTGCCGGGGCTCGACCGCCGCAAGCACGAGGTGCGCATCCCCGCCGGTTTCCAGTCCGGCAAGCAGTTGCGCGTCCGCGGCGCCGGGATGCCGGTGATGAGCGGCCACGGCCACGGCGACATGGTGATTCAGATCGAGGTCGAGACCCCGACCAGGCTGAGCGCCCGCCAGCGCGAGCTGCTCGAGGAGTTCCGCAAGACCGAGACGGGCGACGAATGCCCCAATTCAAAGAGCTTCTTCGCCAAGCTCAAGGCCGCCTGGGACGGCCTGACCGACGCCTGACGGCTCCGCACCAGCCGTCATGCTGAACTAGTTTCAGCATCCCCGCCGCGGGGCCGCCGCGGGGGTGGAGTGGTGGACGCGGAAACGAACAAGGTGAGGCTCTTGCGCGAGCCGCCCCGCATCGGCGCGGTTTCCCGGCTGCGCGGGAATGGGGTATAGGGGCGGCAAAGGGGGCCTGCCATGTCTCGCTCGCTCATCGCTCTCGCTCTTGCCCTTCTCGCCGCGCCCGCCGCCGCCCAGCAGAATTTGAACGATGTCGAAATCCGCGCCGAGCGGGTCGCGCCCGGCGTGGCCGTGCTGTTCGGGCGCGGCGGCAACGTCGCCCTCTCCTACGGCGAGGACGGCAATGTGCTGATCGACGATCAGTTCGCGCCTTTGACCGAGCGCATCCTCGCCGCGGTGCGCTCGATCGATCCCGATCCGGTCCGCTTCGTGATCAACACCCACTGGCACGCCGACCATACCGGCGGGAACGAGAACCTCGGCCGCCAAGGCGCGGCGATCGTCGCCCATGAGAACGTCCGCCGGCGGATGTCGATGGAGCAGCTGGTGCGCGGCAATGCCGTCCCCGCCTCGCCGCAGGGCGCGCTGCCGGTCGTCACCTTCGGCCAGGGCCTCTCGTTCCACCTCAACGGCGACGAGATCCGCGTCGTGCACGTCGCCCGCGCCCACACCGACGGAGACGCGCTCGTCTACTGGAGCCGGGCCGACGTGCTCCACATGGGCGACACCTTCTTCAACGGCATGCTGCCGTTCATCGACCTCGATTCGGGGGGCTCCGTCGACGGCGTCCTCCGGGCTTTGGACCTGGCCCTCGAGCTCGCCACGGAGCGCACCGTCGTCATCCCCGGCCACGGTCCGCTTGCGCGTCGGGCCGATCTCGTCCGCTACCGCGAGATGCTGCGGGGCCTGCGCGACCGGGTCGCCGCCGAGATGCGCGCCGGAAGGACGCTGGAGGAGATCAAGGCGCTCCGTCTCGCCGACGCCCACGGCCGCGCCTCAGATTTCGTCAACCCGGACTTCTTCATCGAGACACTATACCGCGACCTCAGCCCTCGCGGCGGAGAGCGCGGCTAGGCCCGGCTCGCGCTCGAGGGCGCCTAGGCGCTGCCGAACACCCGCTCGAAGATCGTGTCGACGTGCTTCAGGTGATAGCCGATGTCGAAGCTCTGCTCGATCCGCTCGGGCGGGAGCAGCGCTGTCACCTCGGGGTCGCCCTTCAGCAGATCCATCAGCGACAGCGTGGCCCCGCTCTGCCATACCCTCATCGCGTTGCGCTGGACGAGGCGGTAGGCCTCCTCGCGGCTCGCACCGGCCTGGGTGAGCGCGAGGAGCACGCGCTGCGAATGGACGAGCCCGCCCATCAGCTCGAGGTTCCGCTGCATCCGCTCGGGGTAGACGACGAGCTTGTCGATGACGCCGGTCAGCCGGCCGAGGGCGAAGTCGAGCGTCACCGTCGCGTCCGGGCCGATGTAGCGCTCGACCGAGCTGTGGCTGATGTCGCGCTCGTGCCAAAGGGCGACATTCTCCATAGCCGGCACGACATAGGCGCGGACCATCCGCGCGAGGCCGGTCAGGTTCTCGCTGAGCACCGGGTTGCGCTTGTGGGGCATCGCCGACGAGCCCTTCTGGCCCTCGGCGAAATGCTCCTCCGCTTCGAGCACCTCGGTGCGCTGGAGGTGCCGGATCTCGGTCGCGAGCCGCTCGACCGAGGAGGCGACGACGCCGAGGGTGGTGAAGAACATTGCGTGACGGTCGCGCGGGATCACCTGGGTCGAGACCGGCTCCACCCTCAGCCCCATCTTCTCCGCCACGTGCGCCTCGACCCGCGGATCGACGTTGGCGAAGGTGCCGACGGCGCCGGAGATGGCGCAGGTGGCGACCTCGTCGCGGGCCAGCGCGAGCCGCGCGCGGGCGCGGGCGAACTCGGCATAGGCGGAGGCGAGCTTGAGACCGAACGTCGTCGGCTCGGCGTGGATGCCGTGGCTGCGGCCGATCGTCGGCGTCGCCTTGTGCTCCCGGGCGCGGCGCTCGAGCGCGGCCAGCAAGGCATCGATCTGCTCGATCAGCAGGTCGGCGGCGCGGCTGAGCTGGACCGCCAGGCAGGTATCGAGCACGTCCGAGCTGGTCATGCCCTGGTGGAGGAAGCGCGCCTCGGGCCCGACCTGCTCGGCCACCCAGGTCAGAAACGCTATGACGTCGTGCTTCACCACCGCTTCGATCGCATCGATCGCGGCGACATCGATGCCCGGCGCGCTCCGCCACCATCCCCAGACCTTCTCCGCGGCTTGCCTGGGCACGGTGCCGAGCTCGGCCATGGCATCGAGCGCATGCGCCTCGATCTCGAACCAGATGCGGTATTTTGCCTCCGGCTCCCATATCGCGGCCATCGCCGGGCGGGCGTAGCGGGGGATCATGGCGGCGGCTTTATGGCCGCCGAGGGGAGCGCGCAACGCCCGATCAGATCAGCCCCTGCCCTCGCATGCTGAACGAGCCTTTCGCGCCGACGACGACATGGTCGTGGATTGCGATGCCGAGGTGCCGCCCGGCCTCGATCAGGTCGCGGGTGAGCTTGATGTCCTGCTGGCTCGGGCTCGGATCGCCGCTCGGATGATTATGGACGATGATCAGCGCGGTGGCGTGATAATCGAGCGCGCGGCGCATCACCTCGCGGATGTAGACGGCCGACTCATCGACCGAGCCTTCCCACATCGGCTCATCGCGGATCAGCACATTCTTGGAATTGAGGAAAAGCACTCGCACCCGCTCGATCGGGTTGTGGGCCATGTCGGCGTGCAGATAGTCGAGCAGCGCCTGCCAGCTCGCCAGCACCGGCCTGTTCCTCACCTCCTCGCTGAGCAGCCGCAGCGCGGCGGCCTGGGCGATCTTGAGCGCGGCCACCGCGCCTTCGGAAATGTCGGCGACGCGCGCGATCGTCTCGGCGTTCGCCGAGAGCAGCGCGCCGAAGCCGCCGAACTTGCGTATCAGCCTCTTCGCGAGCGACTTGGTGTCGCGGCGCGGGATGGCGAGGGCGAGGAGATATTCGACCAGCTCGTGATCGAGCAGGGCTTCCGGACCGCCCTCGAACAGCCGTTTGCGCAGCCGGGCGCGATGGCCGCTGCCGTCTTCGGGGAGAAGGTCCGCCATGAACGAGGCTTAAGCGCCGCGCGGGGCGGAGGCAACGCGCAGGCGCGGCGGCGGGTCTATGATGGCTGCGGAACGCTTGCCGCGCGGCCGGGTTGAGCCGCAGGAACCGGGATTCGCCGCCGGCCGTCGCGGCGGGGGTTCACTGGGCGCACGGAGTGGAAGCAACCGAAACGGTCGAGTTGGAGCGCCGGCGGAGGCGGTGGCCGTTGCTTGCTGCCGCGCTGCTGTTGATGCTCATCGTAGCGCTGGTCGGCCTGTGGCTGCTCCGCTTCACGCTGGCCGCCGACTTCATCGATCGCGAGTTCGCGCGCCGGGGCGTCCAGGCGACCTATGAGGTCAAGCGCATCGGCCTCTGGCGGCAGCGCTTCGAGAACCTGGTCATCGGCGATCCGGAAAACCCCGACCTCACCGCCCGCTGGGTCGAGATCGAGCTCGACTGGCGCGGCTTCCGCAGCCCGGACGTGTCGCTGATCACCGCCCGCGGCGTCAGGATGCGCGGCCGCATCGTCGACGGGCGGGTGACGCTCGGCCAGGTGGACCGACTGCTGCCGCCGCCGAGCGGGCTGCCCTTCCGATTGCCGGACCAGAGGGTCAACGTGGCGGATGCCGCGATCGTGCTCGACACGCCCGGCGGCCGGATCGGCATCTCCCTCGCCGGGCGAGGCAATCTCTCGCACGGCTTCCGAGGACATATGGCGGCGATCTCGCGCGGGCTGCGCTTCCGCGAATGCGCCCTCGCCGCGCCCGAAGCGGTGGTCGAGGTCGCCGTCAACCGCCATCGCCCCACCTTCGTCGGCCCGGCGAGCCTCGCAAGCCTGCGCTGCGACGATGATTTCGCGCTCGAGCGGCCGAGAATGAACGTCAACGTCACCCTGTCGGAAGCCTTCAACTCGTGGCGCGGCTGGATGCGGGTCGAAGCGGCGCGGATGGAGGCGGGGCCGAACGAGCTCGTCGGCGTCTCCGGGCGGCTGTCGCTGAGCGGCGACATCGCCGCCACCCGCGGCAGCCTCGACGTCGCTTCGGCGGCCGCGCGAATCGCCGACATTCGCGCGGCGAGCACACGCGTGACCGGCGACTACGCCCTCTCTCCGCGCCGCGGCGACCTGACGCTCGACGGGACGCTGGCGATGCGCGGAGTCGTGCTCGGCGGCAATGCGCTGCGGCCGATCGTCGAGGCGCTGCGCTCGGCGCAGGGCACGCCGGTCGGACCCGTCGCGCACGCGCTCGCCGATGCCCTCACCCGCGCGGCGACCGACGGAGCCGAGCTCGGCACGCGCCTCAACGTCGTCAGCCGCGACGGCCACGGCGCCGCGACCTTCCAGGATGTTGACATCCGCGCGCGCAGCGGCGCCCGACTTCGGATCAGCGGCGGCGGCGGCTTCACCTACGCCTGGCCGGGCGGAACGCTGCGCACCGACGGCGACTTCGCGGTCTCGGGCGGCGGCCTGCCGAGCGCACGCTTCACCCTGCACCAGGCGCGGCCCGGCGCTCCGATTCAGGGCGTCGGCCGGGTATCTCCGATCATCGTCGGCGATTCGCGGGTGGCGCTGGGCGAGGTGCGCTTCACAGCCGAAGCAGACGGCGCCAGCCGCATCGACACCCAGGCTGTGATCCACGGCGGCTTCCGCGGCGGCCGGATCGACGGGCTCGCGATACCGGTGCGCGGGCGAATCGGCGGCGGCGGCTTCGCATTCGGCGAGAATTGCGTCCAGGCCAGCTTCCGCCGGCTCGAGCTCGAAGATCTGGTGATC
>JALYHK010000087.1 GCA_030776605.1 Pseudomonadota bacterium | reverse complement strand
CTGGTCAGCCGCGAGCTCAATCCGCTCGATCCGGCGGTGGTGACGGTCGGCAGCTTCAATGCCGGCACCAAGCACAACATCATCTCGGACGAGGCGCGGCTGCAGCTGACGGTGCGCAGCTACACGCCCGAGGTCCGCCGCCAGCTGCTCGAAGGCATCGCCCGCATCGCCCGCGGCGAGGCGATCGCCGCCGGCCTGCCCGACGACCGGATGCCGGTGGTGACGGTGCGCGAGGCCGAGCATACGCCGGCGACGGTCAACAGCGAGGGCCTGACCTTGGCCACTGCCGAGCGCTTCCGGCAGCGGTTCGGGGCGGATCGGGTCCAGGAGGTGCCGCCGGTCATGGCCGGCGAGGATTTCGGCCGCTACCGGCTCGCCGATCCGAATATCGAGAGCCTGATTTTCTGGGTCGGCGGCGTCCCCGAGGCGCGCTGGCGCGAGGCTGAAGGCGACCCGGCCGGGCTCGCATCGCTCCACAGCCCCTTCTGGGCCCCCGATCCGGAGCTCACCATCGGCACCGCGACCGAAGCGATGGTGGTGGCGGCGCTGGGAGTGCTGGAGCGGCGGTAGGAAGCCTCGTCATTCCCCCCACAGATCCCGCAGACGGGCGTCGCGCCCGCAGCGCCAGCGGTAATAGCGGTAGCGGATCGGGTTCAGCCGGGCATAGTCCTGGTGATACTCCTCCGCTTCGTAGAAGGGCGCGAGCGGGAGGATCGGCGTGACGACTCGGTCGCCGCCGAGCGCCTCGTCCGCCTCCGCCTTCGCCGCCTCGGCAAGGCGGCGCTGCTCCGCGTCGGCGACGAAAATCGCGGTGCGGTAGCTCTCGCCGCGGTCGCAGAATTGGCCGCCGCGGTCGGTCGGGTCGACGCTGCGGAAGAAGAAGCGGACGAGCTCTCCGTAGCTCACCCGCGCCGGATCCCAGGTGACCCGCACCGCCTCGTAATGTCCGGTGCCGCCCGCCGTCACCTGGCGATAGCTCGGGTTGGCGACATGGCCGCCGGTATAGCCGGACACCGCCTCGACGACCCCGTTGACATGCTCGAAGTCCGCTTCGGTGCACCAGAAGCAGCCGCCGGCGAAGACAGCGGTTTCGACCCGCTCGGGCGCGGGCTGCCGCTCGCGCGGCTCGGGCGAGTCGCTGCCGCAGGAAACGAGCAGCGCCGCCAGCGCGAGGAGCCATTTCGCCGGGTTCATCTCCGCCTCCGCTCAGCTGCCGACACAGTGGGCGGTCTGGGGAGCCGCGGCAACTGTGCTCAGTGCGTCTTGCCCAGCTCGGCGATCGTCTCGTCGATCAGCGCACGGTCGGCGGCGGCGTCATGGCGCTCGCGAATCAGGCGAGCGGCGGCGGCGGCGGCGGCGCTCACCGTCTTGGCGCGGACCTCGTCGACCGCGGCGCGCTCGGCGGCGGCGATCTTCTCCTCGGCCATGCGCGTGCGGCGCTCGATCAGGGCTGCGGCGTCGGCTTCGGCCTGCGTCCTGATCCCCTCCGCTTCGTGGCGGGCGCGGTCGAGGAGCGTCGCGGCGTCGGCCTCGGCGCCGGCGGCCTTGGCTTCATACTCCGCGCGCAGCGCCTCGGCCTCGGCGCGCAGCCGCGCGGCCTCGTCGAGCTGCTCCCGGATCGCGGCGATCTTGCGGTCCAGCGCCGCTCCGATCGCGGCCGGGACGCGCTTCCAGAACAGGATCGCGAAGACGGCGAGCATCGCCAGCGCGACCCAGGCCGTGGCATCGAACCCGAGCGCGGTCGGCCCGGGCCCATGTCCCGCGCCCGCATCCTCTTCGACCCCGAGCACGGCCTCGCCGCCCGAGGGGGACGCGTGCTTCTCGCGCCCGGCGTCACTGGGGGTGGGATGAGCCGGATCAGCCATGGGCGAGCTCCGATCGTACCGCTTCCGCCGCGCGCTCGCGCTCCACCTCGACGCGCGCGAGCTTGGCGACCATCTCCTGAGCCGCTTCCGCCGCCACGTCCTCGAGTTGGGCAAGCGCGGCCTCCGTCGCGGCGCGCAGCCGGGCCTCCGCCGCCTCGATCTTTGCTGCGGCTCGAGCGTCGGCGGCGCGCACCCTTTCCTCCGTTGCGCGGGCGCTCGCCTGCTTGGCCGCCTGGATCAGCTTCATCGCCTCGGCACGGCTCTCGTCGATCCGGCGGCGATAGGCCTCCTCGGTCTCGTCGGCGGCGGCCCGCGCGCGTTCGGCGGCGGCGAGATCCTCGGCGATGCGGCTGTCGCGCACCTCGATCGTCGACTGGATCTTCGGCAGCATGCCGTAGCCGATGCCGAAGAAGATCAGCCCGAACACCACCGCCAGCCAGAAGATCTGGGACGCGTAGATTTCGGACAGTTGCTCGATCTGAGGCATGAGGCCCTCGGCGGGTGGGGACAGTTGCCGGCAACTGTCCCCTTGAAGCTTAGACGACGAAGAGGATGAGGATCGCGATGGTGAAGGCGATCAGGCCGAGCAGCTCGGCGGCGGCGAAGCCGATGAACAGCCTGCCCTGCTGGCCGTCGGCGGCCGCCGGGTTGCGGATCGCGCTCTCGAGGAACGAGCCGAAGACGATGCCGACGCCGATCGCGGCGGCGCCGACGCCGATCGCGGCCAGGCCGGCGCCGATGAGCTTGGCGGCTTCAATGGATTCCATGATTGTGACTCCTGGGTTGAAAGGGACGTGAAACTCAGTGGAGGTTGATCGCATCGTTGAGGTAGAGCGAGGTGAGCAGCGCGAACACATAGGCCTGGATCGCCGCGACCAGCAGCTCGAGCGCGCTGATGCCGACGATCAGCAGGAATGACGGGACGCTGACCAGCAGGCCCATGCCGACGCCGCCGTTGAGCCCGGTGATGATGAAGCTGCCGAACACCTTCATCAGGATGTGGCCGGCGATCATCGCGACGAACAGTCGCAAGCCGAGGCTGAACGGCCGCACCATGAACGAGATCAGCTCGATCACGAAGATGAGCGGGATCATCGGCTTGGGGGTGCCGTGGGGGATGAAGAGCGAGAAGAAATGGAGGCCGTGGCGCCAGAAGCCGACGATCAGCACGATCGAGAAGGTCACGATCGCCAGCACGCCGGTGACGCTGAAGTGGCTGGTGACGGTAAAGGCATGAGCCTGGTCGGTGACCGGCGAGAAGATGCCGATCGGAAGCAGCCCCAGGAGGTTGGCAATGAGGATGAACATGAAGAGCGAGAAGACGAACGGAACGAAGCGGCGCCCTTCAGGGCCGATGTTGGCGTTCATCATCCCGGTGATGAAGCCGGTGACGCCCTCGACCGCCGCCTGCCATCGGCCCGGCACCAGCTCCCGCCTCATACCGCCCATCATGAAGATGTAGAGGACGAGAAGGGTGATCAGCATCCACAGCGCGCTGTTGGTGAAGCTGATGTCCAAGCCCGCGACTTCCAGGGGATAGAGCCTTTCCACCTGGAACTGGTGCATCGGATCGATGTTGCTTTCCTCGGCCGCCACGCGCGAAAAACCCTCTTGATCGAGCGCCCGCCTAACTTGGCGGCGTCCTTGAAATCCGAATGATGCTCCTGAAGCCCGCCGCCGTCCCGAGGAACAGCATCGTCAACAGGAGCCAGGGCGAGGTCCCGAACCAGGCGTCGAGCACCCAGCCGATCAACCCTCCGCCAAGCAGGCCCCCGAGCAGGTAGGACAGGACGCGGTTGCCGAGCTCATATTGGGAGTCGGCGGGTTTGCGCGTCTTGCCGGTCCGCACCGCCTCTTCCGCCTGCGCCCGGCTGAGCCGCTCGTGGAGCGATGTCAGCCGCGCATCTTCCGGAGACGGTGAGTCCTGCCCGGGACCGTTTTCCGCCATGCCTTTCTCCCAAGGAAAAGCCCCGCGGCAGGGAGGCTCGTCAGGGCGTGGGACATGCCGGCGAACGATCCCGCCAAGGCGCGGTTCCTTTAGGAAGCGCCCGGAGCCAAGTCAACAGTCGTGCTGCGCTGCGGAAAGCCCGGCGCCCCGGGTCGCCGGGCGGACCTTCAGAGGCACCAGTCCGGCCTCGGCACGGCCTCCCCTCCGCGCCGCTGGCGCCAGATTCCGTCGGGAAGGAGATAATAGTGGCCGGGCTCGACGCGCAGCGCCAATAGCTCGCAGCCGGCGGCGATCGCCACCTCCTCGACCCGAACACCGCGGCGCCCGGCAAGCTCGGTGTAGTGGGCGCGGCGGCGGATGTTGATCCCGTCCATTTGCGCGCGCAGCCGCGCCGGGGGGAAGCCGACGGCGCCGAGATAGCCGTCCCACCGCTCGCCGATGAGGCCGGTGGCACGCAGCTCCGCGGCGGTCTCCTGCAACGCCGCGCCGGCGGACGTTCCGCCGGCGGCAAGGGCGAGGGTCGCGGCAAGCGCCCAAAGCGTCACGCTCTTCATCAATAGTCCCGCTGCTCGCGCTCGATGAGGTCGCGCGCGTCCTCCTGAAGCCGGACCAGGACCTCCTGTCGGATGTTGATGTTGAGGTTGACGTCGATCGGCCGCTCGGGCGCGGTTACCTGAACGCAGCTCGCCAGCATTGCCGCGGCGAGGGCCGCTGCCGCCGCCCTGACGGCCGCCGCCGCCCTCCCCGCTCGTCCTGGACTGGTTGAAGTCATCGCTGGGTCTCGCTTTCCTCTTTGCGGATGGTGGTGACAGTGGTCGGCAGATCGCGCAACTCCTCAGGCAGCACCGGCTGGATGAGCAGCGTCGGATCGCTGGTCGCGCGCGCCGTGGCGATCACCGCGCGCAACGGTCCGCGAATGGCGATGTTGAAGCGGAACGGCAGGTTGGCGAACTGGCGGACCAGCCAGTGGTCGCGGTTGGCGACGGTGACCCCGTGGAGCTGGATCCTGGTGAGGAACTCGCCGGCGAGCGCGCCGTCGAGCTCGACCAGGAAGTAGCTGTAGCGCAGCGACTTCAGCGCGTCGAAGGCGAGGCGGCCGTAGGTGCCGAGATCGGCATCGCTCACCACGCCGACATAGGAAAGCGTTCCGCCGCCGGGCCGCGCCTGCAGCTTGCCGCCAACGATATGACCGCCCCTCACGTCGAACCGCATCGGCAGCACCCCGTCGAAGGTCCCGGTGAGAGCAATGCTGGAGATGCCGAGCTGGCTGACGAAGCGTGCGGCGTCGAGGCCGATCACCTCGAAGGTGAGAAACTTGGTCGAAGGCTGGCCGAAGTCGAGCAGGGTGGGCTCGAGCAGCAGTTCGCCGCCCGCCAGCGGCCAGCGCCCGCCCTCGATGCGGACGTGGCTGTCGGGGAGCAGCTGGTAGCGGATCACGCCGTCGGCGACGTCGATGCCGGCGCGGATCAGGTCGACCTCGGCGACCTGGCCGGGCGCGCTGACCAGGTTGAGGAGGTCGGTGAACCTTATGGTCGTGGTCAGCCCCTCCACCGGACCGAAGCTCGCGGCGAGGTTCATGTTCTCGGTCGAGAAGGTGCCCGAGCTGCTGGTGGAGCCGGGCCGCCAGTTGACCTCGCCGCGGCCGGTCACCGTCCCTTCGACCAGCGCAACGACGCCGACGCTGAGCGGCGTGATGTCCTCCGGCTGCAGCCCGTCGAGCGCGAAGCGGATGCCCGGGACCTCCAGCACGGCGCGGCCGGCTTCGTTCCTGAGATCGTGGTGGATGGTCGCGCGGGTTACGCGGATGCCGCTTGCGGGATGCTTCAGCCATCCGGCGGCGCGAATCTGCTTGTCTGCCAGGGTCAGCCGGAAATCGTCGCTGACCAGCGGGTGGAAGCGCGGCGGATCGCGCGCGTCCGAGACGAGGATGCGCCCCTCGACGAGCAGATCGCCGCGCTGCACCCGCCAGCTGCCGCTGCCTTCGCCGAGCAGCAGCGGGACGCGCGCGACCTGGCCCGATAGACCATTGAAGCGGCCGAACGCGCCGGCGGCGTTGAACCGCCCGGTCAGCTCGTTGATCTCGAGCCGGTGGACCCACTCCTCGCGGCCGAGCCGGACGTCAACGTCGGTCGCGCTGAGCGCCGGCCCTTCGAGGGCGAAACGGATGCGGCCTGCGGCGATCGATATCGGCGACGGACCGAGCGTGCCCCGGAACTGCGCAGAACGGACCTCCGCGCCGCCCCGAAAGGTGCCGCCGGGCGGCTTCCACAGC
>JALYHK010000086.1 GCA_030776605.1 Pseudomonadota bacterium | reverse complement strand
TCGTCGCATCGTGCCAAGGGTCGTAGCGCCGGCGCGTGAACGGACGCCGCCGGCCCGGCTCGTGGTCGCGGTGGAGGCGGCGGTCCCATCGGCCGGCGGTCACGTCGATGCCGCCGCAGAAGGCCACCTTGTCGTCGATCGCCAGGATCTTCTGGTGGTGGCTGGCGTGGAGCGGATGGTGGCTGTCCCACTTGAGGCTGATGCAGGGATCGAAGGCCCAGCGGATCATCCTCAGAATGGTGGTCCCGCGGCCGGGGAGGTGGAGCAGCCCTTCGTCCCAGGGCAGGATGTAGATTT
Source organism: Pseudomonadota bacterium (assembly GCA_030776605.1). Classification (GTDB taxonomy): domain Bacteria; phylum Pseudomonadota; class Alphaproteobacteria; order Sphingomonadales; family Sphingomonadaceae; genus Allosphingosinicella. The sequence goes on along the minus strand of JALYHK010000086.1, from coordinate 5,801 downwards.
TGAGGCCCGGCCGGTGCTTCGACAGCCAGGAGAAGAGCGGTCCGAGCGTCGCCGGCGGCCCGTCGCGCGGCTCCTCGGTGAGCAGGCGGATGCGGGTGTCGACGTCCCAGCCGATCAGCAGAATCTGCTCCTCCGCTTTGAGCATCGCGTCGCGCGCGAGACGGAAATAGTCGGCGGCGTCGACGATCAGGGCTGCGCGGTCGGCCTTCTCGACGCGCCAGCAGTTGCGGCCTGGCTGGAGCAGCGGCGATGTCGTAATACTCGGGTACGCGTCGGCCACGGGGCGCCCAACGCCTCAGCCGAAGGCGGGTTTCGTCTGCGTAACGGTCAGGCGGCCAGTCGCGCCGGGCCTGTGTATTATTATGCATATTCGTGAATGAACTCGAGGCGGCCTGCGCCTGCGTCTCCCGCTTGTCGAAGCCCGTGCGCTGACGGTAGGGACGGCGCGACAAGGGAGCAGCAGATGAAACTGGACGACAAGGTCGCGGCAGTCGTGACCGGCGCGGCTTCGGGGCTGGGCGAGGCGACGGCGCGGGCGCTGGCGGCGCGAGGGGTGCGGGTCGCGGTGTTGGATCGCGACCGGGAGCAGGGCGAGCGGGTCGCCTCCGACATCGGCGGCGTCTTCGCCGAAGTCGACGTCACCTCCGACGAGGCGGTGGAGGCCGGCTTCGCCCGCGCCCGCGACGCGCATGGGCAGGAACGGATCCTGGTCAACTGCGCCGGCGTGGCCAACGCCGCCAAGACCGTCGGCCGCGACAAGGCGACCGGCGAGCCGAAGCCCTATCCGATGCAGCAGTTCGAGCTGGTCATCCAAATCAACCTAATCGGCAGCTTCCGCTGCCTCGCCAAATCGGCTTTCGGCATGGTCTCGCTCGATCCGCTCGAGGACGGCGAGAGGGGCGTCATCATCAACACCGCCTCGGTCGCGGCGCAGGACGGGCAGATCGGCCAAGCCGCTTATTCGGCCTCCAAGGCGGGCGTGCTCGGCATTGCGCTGCCGATCGCGCGCGACCTGATGAACGAGGGCATCCGGGTCAACACCATCCTTCCCGGCGTGTTCGAGACGCCGATGGTGGCGATGATGCCGAGCCACGTGAAGGAAGCGCTCGCGGCGCAGGTGCCGTTTCCCAAGCGCCTCGGCCAGCCCCAGGAATATGCCCGCCTCGCCTTGTTCATCGCCGAGAACAGCTATTTGAACGGCGAATATGTCAGGCTCGACGGCGCGATCCGGATGGCGCCCCGCTAAAGCGCGATCGGCTCGAATCCGGGGAAGGGCGCCTGGGCCTCCTCGATCGCCGCCAGCGGGATGTAGTCGCAAAGCTCACCGAAGCGCTCCCACAGCTTCTGCACCTCCGGGTGCTGGTGCGCGGCGGCGACCGCGCCTTCCTTCCATTCGAAGACCTCGATGATCTCGCCGTTCTTGGCGCGCATCGCCGCCGCCGGGCGGTCGCTAGCGAGGCCCAGGCGACGCAGGAACGGCACATGGTCCCTCACCAGCGCCTCGAGCTCTTCGGCCTTGCCCTCCTTCGGCCGGTAGGCCGCGATCACCATTTCACCCATCGTCCCGCTCCCTGGTCGGCGGCCCGGTCTAGCGCGGCTGAGGTTCGCGGCGCCAGTGCGTCCGATCCGAGAGCGGAAACCGCGGCCCCGCGGAGCGTTGGCATAGCGAGGCGCGCTGCGCCGTCCTACCTTCCGCACCCACGAGGTAACGACATGCAAGTCCACGAAATGATTGCCACCCATCCCGACGTCCGCGGCGACCCGAACGAGGCGCTGCTCCGCTGCATCGAGCATTGCTATTCCTGCGCCCAGACCTGCACGGCTTGCGCCGACGCGTGCCTGGCCGAAGAGAAGCTGGCCGAGATGCGGCAGTGCATCCGGCTCGATCTCGATTGCGCGGACATCTGCGCGGCGACGGGCGCGATGGCCAGCCGCCGCACGGGCAGCAATGAGCGGGCGCTCATCGCCGCCCTCGAAGCCTGCGCCGTCACCTGCGCGGCCTGCGCCGAGGAATGCGAGCGTCATGCCCAGGCGCACGAGCATTGCCGGATCTGCGCGGACGCCTGCCGCCGCTGCGAGGAGGCCTGCCGCGAGGCGATCCGCTCGATCCGCGGCAGCGGCTGAGCCGGACGCGCGGCCGGGCCGCCGGTCAGGCGCCCTCCTTCTTCGGCATCAACGCATCGTCGATTTCGCGCGCCCGAACCGCCGCCGGGCGCGCCTGCAGCTGGCCGACATAATCCTCGAATGCCGCGCGTGGCTCGATCGTGCCGAACATCATCCCCCAGCCGATCTGCGAACTCAGATAGACGTCCGCCGCGCTGAACTGGGCCTCGCCGCACAGATAGGGCCCATGGCTCACCGCCTTCTCAAGCGTGTCGAGCACCGTCTCCAAGCTGCCGTAGCCGACCATCGGAGCCTTGTCGGCCGGGGCAAGGAGGCCGAGCGCCTTTGCGGTCACCGCCGCCTCGAGCGGGCCTGCCGCGAAGAACAGCCACCGATAGTAGGGCCCGCGGCGCGGGTTGCCCGACGGCGGGGCCAGGCCCTTGTCCGGGAACATGTCAGCGAGATAGGCGCAGATCGCCGCCGCCTCGGTCACCACGACCTCGCCGTGGCGGATCGCGGGGACCTTCCCCATGGGATTGATCGCGAGATAGTCCGGCGCCTTCGTGCCCGCCCCGAAATCGAGCAGCACCGTCTCATAGGGCTCGCCGACCTCTTCGAGCATCCAGCGCACGATCCGCCCCCGCGACATGGGGTTGGTGTAGAAGGTGAGGGTCTCGGTCATGCGGCGGCTCCCTTCGGCAGCGAGCGCACCCTAACGCGACTCCGCGGCGGGCGGGAGTCCGCTCGCGCCGCTGGGGGACCGAAGGCGAGGAGGCAAGCGGCCTGGCGCCGCTGGTTTGCTTCGCTGCGCCCGCAATGACGGACGGCGCTAGGCCTGGGCTTCCGGCGCCCCTTGCTCGGCCTTCTTGCCGCCCTTCTTCTTGCCGCTCTTGGGCGGTGCGGAGATGATCTCGAAGGCGGGCGCGTCGTCCTTGATCCGCACCTTCACCTCGCCGCCATGGACCAGCTTGCCGAACAGCAGCTCCTCGGCGAGCGGCTGCTTGATCTTCTCCTGGACCAGGCGGCCCATCGGCCGCGCGCCGTAGAGCTTGTCGTAGCCCTTGGCGACCAGCCACTTGCGCGCTTCCTCGTCGAGCTCGATGTGGACGTTGCGGTCGGCGAGCTGCAGCTCGAGCTGGAGGATGAACTTGTCGACGACCCGGCTCACCACCTCCGGCGGCAGGTAGCTGAACGGCACGATCGCATCGAGCCGGTTGCGGAATTCCGGGGTGAACATCCGCTTGATCGCTTCCTCGTCCTCCCCCTCCCGCGTCATCGCGCCGAAGCCCACCGCCTCTCGCGCCATGTCGCTGGCGCCAGCGTTGGTGGTCATGATCAGGATGACGTTGCGGAAGTCGACGGTCTTGCCGTGATGGTCGGTGAGCTTGCCGTTGTCCATCACCTGGAGGAGGATGTTGAACAGGTCCGGATGCGCCTTCTCGATCTCGTCGAGCAGCAGCACGCAATGCGGGTTCTGGTCGACCGCGTCGGTGAGCAGCCCGCCCTGGTCGAAGCCGACATAACCCGGAGGCGCGCCGATCAGACGGCTTACCGAATGGCGCTCCATATATTCCGACATGTCGAAGCGCTGCAGCGGCACGCCGAGGATAGAGGCGAGCTGGCGCGCCACCTCGGTCTTGCCGACGCCGGTCGGCCCCGAGAACAGATAGTTGCCGATCGGCTTGTCGGGGTCGCGCAGCCCGGCGCGGCTGAGCTTGATCGCCGAGGACAGCACCTCGATCGCCTTGTCCTGGCCGAAGACGACGCGCTTGAGGTCCCGCTCGAGATGCTCGAGCGTCTTCTTGTCGTCGGCCGAGACGCTCTTCGGCGGGATGCGCGCGATCGTCGCGATAACCGTCTCGATCTCCCTGGTGGTGATCGTCTTCTTGCGCCTCGAGGGAGGGACCAGCATCTGCATCGCGCCGACCTCGTCGATCACGTCGATCGCCTTGTCGGGAAGCTTGCGGTCGTTGATGTAGCGCGCCGACAGCTCCACCGCCGACTTGATCGCGTCGGGGGTGTACTTGACGCTGTGATGCTCCTCGAACGCTGGCCTGAGGCCGGTTAGGATCTTCACCGTGTCCTCGACCGTCGGCTCGTTGACGTCGATCTTCTGGAACCGGCGGAGCAGCGCCCGGTCCTTCTCGAAATGGTTGCGGAACTCCTTGTAGGTGGTCGAGCCGATGCAGCGGATCGCGCCGTTGGACAGCGCCGGCTTAAGCAGGTTCGAGGCGTCCATCGCACCACCCGAGGTGGCGCCGGCGCCGATCACCGTATGGATCTCGTCTATGAACAGGATCGCGTGGGGCAGCTTCTCGAGCTCGTTCACCACCGCCTTCAGCCGCTCCTCGAAGTCCCCTCGATAGCGGGTGCCGGCGAGCAACGCGCCCATGTCGAGCGAGTAGATGACCGCCGGCTTCAGAACGTCGGGCACGTCGCCCTCGACGATCTTGCGGGCGAGCCCCTCGGCGATCGCGGTCTTGCCGACGCCGGGATCGCCCACATAGAGCGGGTTGTTCTTGGAGCGGCGGCAGAGGATCTGGACGGTGCGGTCGACCTCCGGGCCGCGGCCGATCAGCGGATCGACGCGGCCCTCGGCGGCCTTCTCGTTGAGGTTGATCGTGAACTGCTTGAGCGCGCTCTCGGGCTTCTTCTTGCCGTCATCGGTCTTGGTCTCTTCGGTACCCTTGACCTCGGTCGGCTCTGCCGCGGCCTGGCCCTTGCCGACGCCGTGGCTGATGTAGCTCACCGCGTCCAGGCGGCTCATGTCCTGCTGCTGGAGGAAGTAGACCGCATAGCTCTCGCGCTCCGAGAAGAGCGCGACGAGCACGTTGGCGCCGGTCACCTCGTCGCGACCCGAGGACTGGACGTGGAGGATCGCGCGCTGGACGACGCGCTGGAAGCCGCTGGTCGGCGACGGATCGGTCTCCGCCTCGACCTTCAGCGCCTCGAGTTCGTTGTCGAGATAGGCGCGGACCGAATCGCGCAGCTCCTTCAAATCGACGCCGCAGGCCGCCATCACCTTCGAGGCGTGGGCGTCCTCGATCAGCGCGAGCAGCAGGTGCTCGAGCGTCGCATATTCGTGGCGGCGGCCGCTCGCCTCGGCGAGGGCGTTGTGGAGCGTCTGTTCCAGTTCGCGGGCGAAGGACGGCATCTTTTCAATCTACTCCTGCGGGCCCGCGCTTGGTCACGGACTGCTGCACCTCAATGTCGGAGCCGGCTTTCGCTTCATCAAGCGCAGCCCCGTAACGAGCGCCGGAGCCAGTTTCGGGCGGCCGCGGCGCCTCATTTCCTGAATATATCCTCGGCGCTTGCGCGGAACTTAACCGCGGCGTCGATCTTGGCGCGAACCCGGGCGATCTCTGCCTCGAGCGCGGCGATCCGCGCCTCGAGCTCCTCGACGGAGAGGGGATCGAGATCCTGCTTCGCAAGCTCCGCTACCGGGTCGCCGGGCCTGGAAGGGAAGAGCTCCTCAAGGTCCATGCCGCCAGACTCCCCCGGAACCACCGCTTGTGTCAACCGCGCCCGCGCCTGTAGGAGCCGAAAGTCGGCGGAGCGTGGCGCGATGAACACCCTTCCCTCGCTGATGAAGGCGATCGACGTCGACGAGCCGGGCGGCCCCGAGGTGCTGCGCCTCGTGGAGCGGCCGGTGCCGCGGCCGGGGCCGGGCGAGGTGCTGATCAAGGTCGCCGCCGCCG
>JALYHK010000085.1:2855-6112 GCA_030776605.1 Pseudomonadota bacterium | reverse complement strand
CCCACCGGCAATGTGCGCGACGGAGGCCGCTGAGGCGGCGGAGCGCGCCCTTGCCGCCGAGGCGCCCGCGACGTCCCAGCGGCGCAGCAAGGAGAGAGGACATGAGCCGAGACGTCGCCGTGATCGTCGGCAGCCTGCGCAAGGGCTCGCTCAACCGCCAGACGGCGCTGGCGCTCGCCAGCATGGCGCCCGAGGAGCTGAAGCTCGAGCTGGTCGAGATCGCCCAGCTCCCGCTCTACGACCAGGACCTCGACGAGGATCCGCCGCGCGAGTGGCGCGCCTTCCGCGAGCGCATTCGCGCCGCCGATGCGGTGCTGTTTGTCACGCCCGAATACAACCGCTCGGTCCCCGGCGCCCTCAAGAATGCGATCGACGTGGGCTCTCGGCCCTACGGCTCGAGCGCCTGGGAAGGCAAGCCGGCGGCGGTGGCCAGCGTCTCCCCCGGCGCGATCGGCGGCTTCGGCGCGAACCATCACCTGCGCCAGTCGCTGGTCTTCCTCGACATGCCGGTGATGCAGCAGCCCGAAGCCTATTTCGGCGGCGCCGGCGACTATTTCGACGAATCGGGAGAGCTCAAGAACGACAAGACCCGCCAGGTCATGCAGCGCTTCATCGACGGCTTCGCCGCCTGGATCGAAACGATCCTCGGCCCCGAGCCGGCGGAAGAGGGGGGCGAGGACGCCGGCTTCCTGCTTTCTCGGCCCGCCTAGGGCTCGATGATCATCGCGCCGTCCTGCTCGATCACCCTCACTCCCTGCGGCGGGGGCGAGAGTATCGCGCCGAGGGAATGCTCCGCGTCGGACCATTCGGGAATCGCGCGGCCCCTTCGCGCGGCTCTGTCCCTGTGCCTGTCGTGGATCCTGCGGCGCTCGGCGTCGATCTCTTCGAGAGCGTAGGTGAGGTAGAATTCCATCTCCGCGCCCGGGCGAGCGTCGACCAGCAGCTCGAACGTTTCCCGGTCGGGGTTGCCGTGCTCACCGTTGCCCGAGAAGACGTAGCGGCGCGAGGTGACGCGGCGGACGAAATCGCCCTCATCGTCGAGGTTCCGGATGCTGCCGTGGTGGGCCATTTTGAGAATGCCGACCTCGATCGATTGGCCTGCGCCGCACAATCCGGAGTCGGCGAGGCCCTCGAGCATCTTGTCGCTGCGCGCATCGCCGGTTAGCAGGATGCTGCGGTCGCCCTGCCGCGCGAGCAGGACGATGCTGGAGAGGTTCGCCGCCGATTTGTCGTCGAGCGCGGCGAGCAGCGAGGCCTCGGTGCGCTGGGACGGGGGCTGCCTCTTCAGCCACTTGTCGAACTCCTTCTGAAGCTCGACCAGCTCCGGCCGCCGCGGGCCGAGAACGACCAGCTCGACGCCGGCCACTTCGCGGGCGACGAACTCGCCCGGCACCGTCTGGATCAGGGCCCCGCCGAATGCGGCATTGACCGGGATCGCGAGCGCTTCGGCGAGACCTTTCAGATCGTCACCTTGCTTCACGCTGGCGAGGATCTTGGCGTGGTCGGTCGCCGGCCCCTCGCCGGCTTCTTCGATGATCGGGGCCATCGATGCCGCGCCGAACTGGGTCTGGCTCAGCAGCCCGCCCGTCTCGTCGTTGCCGAGGATGCGGTCGAAGCTGTTGTGCCACAGCTCCTTCACCTGGAAGAGCGGCGGCTGGCGCCCCTGCTGCCGCTCCAGCATCTGCTCGAGCAGGTCGATCACGCCGTTGATATGATCGTCGTCGACGTGGCTGACGATCAGGAGGTCGATGACGAGGGCCTCGTCGTCGGGGAGACGGCGCTCCTCGCGCAGCTCCATCAGCCGCGGAAGCAGGGAGTCCTCGGCCACCCCGGCGGGCCCGCCATCGATGAGGATGAGCCGCGGATCGCCCACGGTGCCGCCGTGTAGGATCAGGCAGTCGCCCTTCTGGGCGGGGAGCACCTCGAGCTTCATCTCGCCTCCTCCTTCAGATCGACTGGATCGCGCGCAGCACGTCGACCATGCCGTAGCCCTGGAAGCTGCGCTCGCGGTTGAGGTCGGTGGCGGTTTCGCAGAGGATCTTCTTGATCCGCGCCGGCTGTCCCTTGAGCTCGTCGTGGCGCGCCATCAGCAGCGCCGCGGCGCCGCTGACATGGGGCGCGGCCATGCTGGTGCCGTCCATTTGATCCGAGCGGGTGCCGCCCGCGCCGGGGACGCAGCTGGTGATCTTTTCTCCGGGCGCGAGCAGGTCGGGCTTCGACCGGCCGTCGCCGGTCGGGCCGCGACTCGAGAAGAAGCTGACGCCGTAGGTGTGCGGCCAGTGGCGGTGGGTCGCCCCGACGGTGATCACTCCTTCGGCATTTCCGGGGTCGGTGATGCTCGATGCGGCGTAGCTCTCGAACAGGCTGTTGTCGGCGAGCCTGTACTGCTGAAAGCCGCGGTTGCCGGCGGCGGCGACGACCACCACCCCGTTGGCCGCCACCGCTTCGGCTTCGACGCACACCGGCGTCCGGCCGCAGGCATAATTGCGCACGTTGTGCGGGATCGACAGGCTCATATTGACGCCGTGGATCCTCGAATAGCCGCTCTGGTCGTTGAGGAAGCGGATGAACTGGAGCGCCGCAATCACCAGGAACTCGCTGTCGCGCGACGTCGAGCCGAGCACGCGGAAATCGTAGAGCATGATGTCGGGGCAGACGCCATCCATCTTCACCGAGTCGGAGGGGTTCGGCTCGGCCCGGCGCTTGAAGTCGAGCCAATGTGCGCCGATGATTCCTGCGACATGGGTGCCGTGCGGGTGCGGCGGCGGGTCAGGCTTGGTGTGCTCGATCAGCCGGCGCACCCGCGCCCAATTGACTCTTTTGCCTTCCTTGCGGTCCTGCGCCAGCTCCGCCAGGCGATCCCGAATGAACGTGCGGTCGAGGTCCGTGCGCGCGGCGATCTCCTTGACCAGATCCTCGTGATCGATCGGATCGACGCTCATGATCTCGCGGATGCGCCGGAAGTCGTACGTCGCCTTGATCCGGTGCGGCCGCTTGGCGGGATCGGGTGCGATTCCACCGGCCTGATCCTTGAAGATCTGCTCATAGTCCCAGAAGGCGCGGTGGGTCTCGTCGATGCCGCTGTCGAGCACCGCCCAGCCGACGTTCCTGCAGCTGATCGAGAAGAGCGTCCGGGCGGCGTCGGCCTTGATGGCGCCGACCGATTGCACCAGCGCCGGGCCGGAATCGCGGTTGAGGCTTACCTGGAAGATGATGCCGTTCCAGGGCTGCTTCGCCGTCTCGGGATCGGTCTCGTG
>JALYHK010000085.1:0-2845 GCA_030776605.1 Pseudomonadota bacterium | reverse complement strand
CTGCTCACCGAGCAGGTCGCGTGCCGCGCAGAGCGTCGCCGGCGGCTCGGGCGGCTCCTCGGATGACGGCTTTTCGGCCGCCGCCCTCAGGAACCCGAGCACCAGCCCGAGCTTCGCCGCCTGGCGGTCCTCGAACTCCATGCTTTCATAGCCTTCGTGGACGCTGCCGTCGGCGAGGCAGCCGGTCGTCTGCTCGCCCTTCAGCGCCGCTTCCAGCTCCCACTGCACCCAGTTCCGAAGCTGGCTATTGCTGGGATAGCCTTCTTCTTCCTCGATCTCGTCGTGCGGGGGCTCGTCCCAACTATCGATGATCTTGTCCCACCAATGGGTGGCGGGCAAGGCGACGGCCATTAGCTCGTCCAGCGTCAGCTCGGCGACGACGACGTCCTGGAGATAGGCGACGTTGCGGTGGCGGCGCTCGGTTTCCGGCAAGTCCGCGCCGGCGATCAGCTTGGCGACCTCGCCGGTCGGCTTCTCCCAGGTCGGCGCGATGAGCAGGTCGTGGCGCTTTTCGCATTCGTGCCCTTGCTCGTCCACTGCCACCGGCTCCTCCGCGAAGCGCAGCCACACGTCTCCGAGCACCGGGAAATCCTGGAGCTCGCGTCGTCGCCCGCCGACGCCGAGCAACAGAGCATCGATCACCGCCGCGCCGAGCTTCACCGCCATGTCGAGATCTCTCACTGCGGCTCGCCAAAACCATTGCGGAAGCGGCCGAGAGGCCGTTGCGGCGCGGGCAGCGAGTCGTCCGAACCGGCAGCCTATGATGAGGCCGCCTAGCCGACAAGCAGAGTCGGAGAGTTCGCGCCGTTTCGGACCAAATTCCCGGCTGCTCTACTTGTACGGCATGGTCCGCTTACAGTTTCGGCAGCGTGACGCCGCGCTGGCCCATATATTTGCCGGCGCGGTCGGCGTAGCTCGTCTCGCAGGGCTCGTTGCCCTGGAGAAACAGGAACTGGCAGGCGCCCTCATTGGCGTAGACCTTGGCGGGAAGCGGCGTCGTGTTGGAGAATTCGAGCGTCACATGGCCTTCCCAGCCCGGCTCGAGAGGCGTCACGTTGACGATGATTCCGCACCGCGCATAAGTCGATTTGCCCAGGCAGATCACCAGCACGTCCCGCGGCACACGGAAATATTCAACCGTTCGCGCCAGCGCGAAACTGTTGGGCGGAATGATGCAGATATCCGTCCGCCGGTCGACGAAGCTGTTCGATGCGAAGTCCTTCGGATCGACGATGGCGTTGTCGACGTTGGTGAAGATCTTGAACTCGTCGGCCACGCGCGCGTCGTAGCCGTAGCTGGACAGGCCGTAGCTGATCGTCCCCTGGCGGCGCTGACCGTCCTCGAACGGCTCGATCATGCCGTCCTCGCGCGCCCGCTGCCGTATCCAGCGGTCGGACATGATCGTCATCAGCCGCGCCTCCCCGCGAACATCCGGCCGCCGCAGCCTTCCAGCTCCAGGCCCGTGAGGCGCACCCGCACCTGGTCCTCGTAAAGAATCCCGCTGGGGCCGACGCAGCGCCCCGGCCGCGCCTCGATCGTGATCGCCTGCACGCCTTCGCCCGATTGCCAGATCCTGACGCCATCCACCTCACGCGGCAGCGCCCGCGGATAGACGCTCTCGTGCGGCCGCTCGTCCCCGGGGCCGCCGCGGGTCAGCACGATGCGGTCCTCGCCGATCGTCAGCATCCAGAAGGGATCGGCGCCGACGGCGCTGTAGACGACGTCGCGCACCGGCGCGCTCGGCCGCGGCGCGGCGCAGCCGGCGGCGAGGAGCAGGGCGAGCAGGGGCGGTAGCGGCTTCACCAGCCGAGCTTTCGCGGGACTCCGCCGGCGCGGCAAGGGGTCACTTGATGTGGAGCACGCAGATCAGCGTGAAGAGCCGCCGCGCTGTGTCGAAATCGAGCTCGATCTTGCCTTCGAGGCACTCCTGCAGCAGCTCCGCCGCCTCGTTGTGGATGGCGCGCCTGGCCATGTCGATGGCCTCGATCCCCTTGGGGAGATGGGAGCGGCGCGCTTTGAAATAGCTCTCGCAGATGGCGAAATAGTCGCGGATCGGCCGCCGGAAGCGGGCGAGGCCGAGGCGGATCGTCTCGAGCGGCCTGTCCTCCTCATCCTTGAGGTCGATGGCCAGGCGGTTGTCCTCGACCCGGAGCAGGATCCGGAACGGCCCGTCGTGCCCCTCCGGGCGAAAATGATTCTTCTCGAGGAGGTCGCAGATCGCGATCCGCCGCTCCTGCTCCACATCGGGGTTGCGCCAGACGATGGTCCGCTCGTCGAGGTCGATGGCGATGATCCGCGGGTCGGCCATGGCGCCTGTTAGCGGCGGCTCGCGGGCTTATCCACATCGCGTCCACACAACCCGCCACGGAAACCTTACACCCGGGCTGGAGCTTGCGAATCCAATGGCCTAGGGTGCTCGCCATGGTCCATGTCGTCCGCCTTGCCGATGCCCCCGCACCCGATGCGCCCGCGCTTCCGCAGAACGTCGAGGCGGAGGCGGCGCTGCTCGGCGCGCTGATGATCGACAACCGCCTCGCCGAGGACATCCAGCTGAGGCTCCGCCCCGACCATTTCTTCGAGCCGCTGCACGGGCGCGTCTACGAAGCCATCCTGAAGCTCGTCGACAAGAACATGGTCGCCAACCCGGTGACGCTGCGGCCGCTGTTCGAGGCCGACGAGGAGATGAAGGAGCTCGGCGGGCCGGCCTATCTCGCCCAGCTGACCGGCAGCGGCGCCGCGATCATCGGCGCGCGCGACTTCGCCGAGCAGATCTACGACCTCGCTCTGCTTCGCGCGCTGATCGGCGTGGGCCGGGAGATGGTGGAGCAGGCGCTCGACACCAGCG
>JALYHK010000084.1 GCA_030776605.1 Pseudomonadota bacterium | reverse complement strand
ATCCTTCAGGAAGCCGCCGCGCCCGGGGCGCCGCCGCAGATCACCGCCGTCGGCCGCGCCTTCCACGTGCCCGGCTCCATCCCCGGCGAGAGCGAGACCCAGATATTCCTCCAGACGGCCGACCAGCGGCCGGTCTCGCTCACCATCCTCCGCCGTCCCGGCGAGCAGCCGCGCTGGGCGGTCGCGCTCTCCGAGTTCGTCGACGAGACGGCGGTGACGCCGCGCCGCGACACTTTGCTCTGGTACCGCCTGGCCTGCACGCTGCCGCGCACGCTGCCGCCGCAGAGCCTGAGGGACGCCAGCCGAACCGAGGCCGCTGCGATCCAGGCCGACTATCGGCTGGTGATCGACGCGCTCGGCCCCTGCGTGCGCAACCGCGCCCGGCGCTGAAAAGTCAAAAGGAAGCGAGCTCGACGCCGACACCGCCGCAGTCCGGGTAGATGTCCGGCTTCCTCGCCCGCACCCGCAGGGCGGCAACGCCGCGCCTCGCGGCGACCGCCTCGTACACCTCGCGGACCAGCGTTTCCTGCAGGTTGAAGCGGCGCCCGCGCGTCATCGCTCCGATCTCGTTGCGCAGGAAGTCATAGTCCCAGGCGTCGGCGGGATCGTCGGCGGCGGCGAAATAGCCCTCCTCGAGCCACACTTCGACGGTGAGCAGCAGCCGCTGCGGCCGGCCAATTTCGAAGTCGTGGAAGCCGATGTCGAGCGCGAGCTCATAATCCTCGAGCATCACCTTGCGGCTCTTCGGCGCGAGCTTGTCGGGAACGAGGCCGTCCATCGTCATGGCTCCAGGAACTGGACGTCGCGGGGCAGGCCGAGGAAGCGCAGCCCGGCGTCGAGGGTGATGGTCTGCCCGGTCAGCGTCGGCGTGGCGAGTATGAACCGCAGCGCGGCGACGATATGCTCCGCCTCGACCCCCCGGCCCAGCGCGTTGAGCCGGTGGACCCGCTCGAAGTTGTCGCGGCTCTGCGGGCCGGAGACCATCGTTACCGAAGGGGCGACTGCGCAGACGCGGAAGCGCGGGGCCAAGGCGCGGGCGAACAGCTCGGTCAGCGCCGCAAGCCCGAACTTGGAGACGGTGTAGCTGAAGAAGTCCGGATTCGGGTTGTGGAGCTTCGAATCGAGCATGTTGACGACGAGTCCGCCGGCGCTCGCGGCCGCGAAGGCGCGGGTGAGCAGCGCGGGCGCGCGCAGGTTGACGTCGAGATGGGCGTCCCAGCTCACGGCCGTGAAGTCCGAGGCGCTGTCGCAGGCGAAGCGCGAGGCGCTATTGACGAGGAGGCGCAGCGGCGGCAGCCGTTCCGCGGCGGCGAGGATGTGCCGCGGCGCCTCGGGATCGGCGAGCTCGGCGGGGACGACCGAGGCGTTGCCCAGCTCCTCGGCGAGCGCCCGCGCCTCGTCCTCCGAGCGGTTGCAGTGGATGAGGACGTGCCAGCCGTCGGCGGCGAGGGCGCGGACCAGCGCGGCGCCGATGCGCCTCGCGCCGCCGGTGACGATCGCCGTCCGCGGCCCGTCGAACTCGCCCGCCATGGCGCCCCGATAGCGGCGGCCTTTGCGCCTGACCAGCCAGCGGCTACACCGCCCCCATGCCGGCGCCCCCTCCCCCGAGCGACCTCAGCGGCCTCAGCCTGGCCGAAATCGCGCGCATGGCCGAGGAGAAGAGGCTGCCGCCCCTCGACAGCTGGGACCCGGAGCATTGCGGCGAGAGCGGCATGCGCATCGCCCGCGACGGCAGCTGGCACCATGAGGGAAGGCCGATCGCGCGCCCGGAGATGGTGCGGCTGTTCTCGACCATCCTGAGGCGCGAACCGGTCGGCTCCTACGTGCTCGTCACTCCGGCCGAGAAGCTGACCATCGAGGTTGAGGACGCGCCGTTCGTGGCGGTGGAGCTGAAGAGCGAGGGCGAGGGCCGCGAGCGCACCCTCGCCTTCCGGCTCAACACCGGCGACGTGGTGGTCGCCGGACCGGAGCATCCGCTGCGGCTCGCGCCGGGATCCGGCGGGCCGCACCCCTATGTCCAGGTGCGGCCGGGGCTGGAGGCGCTGGTCGCGCGGCCGGTCTATTACGAGCTGGCGGAGCTGGCACTGGGCGAGGGCGGCGACCCGGCGGGCCTGTGGAGCGGCGGCGCCTTCTTCGCGCTGGAGCCTGGGGAATGAAGCTGGCGCGAAGGCTGCGCGAGGCGCTGGAGCAGGGAAAGCGCCGCAGCCCCGTCCTCCTCGCCGGCGACGTGCTCGAGGAGGAGGCGCCGGGGGCCACGCCGGCGGCCGTGCTGGTGCCGGTAGTCGACCGCTGCGAGCCGACCGTGATCCTGACGCTGCGGCCGGAGACGATGCGCAAGCATGCGGGGCAGATCAGCTTCCCGGGCGGGCGGATCGACCCGGGGGACGCGGGGCCGGTCGAGGCGGCGCTGCGCGAGGCCGAGGAGGAGATCGGGCTGCCGCCCGACCGGGTCGAGGTGATCGGCACCGCCGACCGCTACCGCACCATCACCGGCTTCGAGGTGACGCCGGTGATCGGGATCGTCCCGCCCGGCGTCGAGGTCCGGCCGCATCCCGGCGAGGTCGCCGCGGTGTTCGAGGCGCCGCTCGCCTACCTGCTCGATCCGGCGCATCAGAAGGTGCGCACGGTGGAGTGGCGCGGCCGCGAGCGCTGCTACTATGAGATCGACTATGAGGGGCGGCGGATCTGGGGGGCGACGGCGGCGATGATCGTCAACCTCGGCCGCCGCCTGGCGCTGGTGCATGAAGCTCCCTGAGGCCGATTGGCAGAGGCGGGCCGAGTTGCGGCGCCTGCTCGCCCTCCTCGGCGCCGGCGACGGCGACACGCGCTTCGTCGGCGGCTGCGTCCGCGACACTTTGCTCCGGCTGCCGGTAAGCGACGTCGACCTGGCGACGCGGCTCCAGCCGCAGGAGGTGATCGAGCGGCTGAAGCGCGGCGCGATCAAGGCGGTGCCGACCGGCCTCGCCCACGGCACCGTCACCGCCGTGGTCGGCGGAAAGCCGGTGGAGGTGACGACGCTGCGCCGCGACGTCTCGACCGACGGCCGCCGCGCCACCATCGCCTATACCGAGGACTGGCGGGAGGACGCGGCCCGGCGCGACTTCACCATCAATGCGCTAAGCGCCGACCCGGGCGAGCGCACCCTCTACGACTATTTCGGGGGCGTGCAGGACCTGGAGGCGCGGCGGGTGCGGTTCATCGGCGATCCGCTGGTCCGCATCGCCGAGGACCATCTGCGCATCCTGCGCTTCTTCCGCTTCCACGCCAGGTTCGGCCAAGGCGAGCCGGACGGCGCGGCGCTGGAGGCATGCGCCGCCCGCGCCAACGACCTGATGGCCCTCTCGCGCGAGCGGATCGCCGACGAGCTGCTGAAGCTCCTCTCTCTGCCGAACCCGGCGCCGACGCTGCGGCTGATGGTCGCGCGCGGCATCCTGCGGCCGGTACTGCCCGAGATCGACAGCGCCGGTGGGCTCGCACGGCTGGTCGAACGCGAGGCGGAGGCCGGTATCGCCCCGGACCCGGTCCGCCGGCTCGCGGCCCTGCTCCCGCCCGATCAGGAGACAGCCGCAGCGGTCGCAGCGCGGCTGCGGCTGTCGAACAAGGCGGCCAAGCGCCTGATCGCCGACGCCGAGCGGGCGCTCGATGCGCCCGAGCGGCTCGCCTATCGCATAGGGCGGGACGAGGCGATCGACCGCCTGCTGCTGGCCGACGGCGATCCTGCCGCCGCGGCGGCGCTCGGCGACTGGCGGCGCCCGCGCCTGGCGGTGACCGGCGGCGATCTCATCGCCATGGGCCTCGAACCGGGTCCGATGGTGGCGCGGACGCTCCAGTCAGTGGAGCGGGAATGGGCGGACGCCGGCTTTCCCGAAGATGCGGAGACGGCGCGGGCGATCGCCCGCCGGCACGTCGATCAGGCGCTGCGCGAGCGCCAGTAGGCGAGCGCCGCCGTCGGATCGAGCGGGCGCGCGAAGTGGAAGCCTTGGCCGTAGGTGCAGCCGAGGCCGGTCAGCGCCTCCGCCAGCGCGGGCGTGTCGATCCCTTCGGCGGTGGTCTCCATCCCCAGCGCCGAGGCGAGCGACAGGATCGCCCGCACGATCGCGGTCGAATCGCCGTCGCCGAGCATCCCGCCGACGAAGCTGCGGTCGATCTTGAGCAGGTCGATCGGCAGGCGCTGGAGATAGGCGAGCGAGGTGTAGCCGGTGCCGAAATCGTCCATGGCGATGCGCACCTCCAATTCCTGGAGGGCGCGCAGCACGCTGGTCGCCCGATCCGGATCCTGCACGATGGCGCTCTCGGTGAGCTCGAGCGTCAGCCGCTTGCCGGCAAGGCGGCTGGTGCCGAGCGCGGCCGAGACGGCGGCGGCGACATCGTCGCGGGCGATCTGGATCGCCGACAGGTTGACGCTGACCCCGATCGGCAGCGGCGCGCCGACCGCGGCGTCCCAATCGGCAAGCGTGCGCGCGGCGGCGTCGAGCGCCCAGCGCCCGAGCTGAACGATCAGCCCGCATTCCTCGGCGACGGGGATGAACTCGCTCGGCGAGATCGCGCCGTCCTCGTGCTCCCACCGGGCGAGCGCCTCGAATCCGGCGATGCGCCCGGTGGAAAGCTCGACCAGCGGCTGGAAGGCGAGCGCCAGCTCGTCCGCCTCGATCGCCCGCCTCAGCTCGGTCTCGATGCTGAAGCGGCGGCGGACCGCCTGCGCCTGGTTGGGCTCATAGATCTGGGTGCTGCCGAGGCGCTTGGCGCGCTTCAGCGCGAACTGGGCGTTGCGCAGCACTTCGTCCGCGCTGCCGACGCCTCCGGTGAGAATCGCGCAGCCGATCGCGCAATCGACGCGGATCTCGAGCTCGGAGAGACGGAACGGCAGGGTCAGCACCGCCTTGATGCGCTCGGCGGCCCGCATCGCATCCTCGACGCCGCGGTCGAGCCGCAGCAGGATTCCGAACTCGTCGCCGGCGGTGCGGGCGAGGACGTCGCTCGGCCGCAGCGCCGAAAAGAGCCGTCGGGCGAAGGTGATCAGCAGCTCGTCGCCGGCAATGGCGCCCATGCACTCGTTGACGCGGCTGAACCGGGTCATGTCGACGACGATGACGGCGTGGCTGCCTTCGCGGAACGCGGGGTCCTCGAGCACCGCCTCGACATGCTCGTTGAACGCGAGCCGGTTCGGCAGGCCGGTGAGGCTGTCGCGCAGCATCTCCGAGCGCAGGTTCTTCTCGGTCTCGACCTGCGAGGTCTTGTCGATCAGCGAGATCAGGCAGCGCCGGCTGGCGCACGGCGTCGGCCTCAGGCGGGCGATTCGGACGATGAAGTGGCGGCCGCCGATCGGCCGACCGTCGTTGCTCTCGAACTGCAGTGCCGGTTCGCTGCCGGCGAGGAAGTCGGCGACACGCGCGCCGATGGTGCCGCTGCTCAGGAGGCGGATGCGGCCGATGCCGCGGTCGCCGACCCGCTCGTCCCACTCGGCGAAGTGGCGGAAATGCTCGTTGGCGCAATCGACGTAGGCGCCGCCGTCGCGGCCGACGGCAAGGATCGCGGCGGCGATCGGCAGGGCGTCCAGATAATCCTGCCGGGCCGCGACGATCATGCGGTCGAGCTCCGACGCCTCCGCCGCCGCCCCCGCCGACTGGCGGACGGGAGCGCGACCCGGCGACTGCGATCGCCCGCGCGTCGAAACGGCTTCCATCGCCGCAACTCCTAGAGAGTCACGGTTAATGCTTGGTTGCCTCCAGAGCGGGTCGAACGGCCATTCCTCGCGCCCGAGGCGTGAAGCCGCGGACGCGGCCGATCCCGCGCCGACAAGGGCAAACGAACAGCGCTAGCGATTCGTTAACCGTGATGCCGTAGAGGCCGCAGGCACAGGCGGAAACGGGACTTCCGCCGGTGGATCAGGAGTTAATCAAAGTGCACATTTCGATCCGCTGCTTTGGAGCCACGGCCTTCGTCACGCTCGGCGCCGGCCTCGCAACCCCGGCGATCGGCGCCACCGTCAGCTCCAGCCTCAGCGTCAGCGCGAGGGTCGACGCGAGCTGCTCGGTCTCGACCACGGCGCTCGATTTCGGAACCATCGATCCGCTGAGCGCCTCGGCGGTCGACGGCACCGGCGGCGTCACCGTCACCTGCACCAACGGAACGGCCTGGGC
>JALYHK010000083.1 GCA_030776605.1 Pseudomonadota bacterium | reverse complement strand
CTGCTGAGCTGCGCCGGCGCCGGGCTCGGGCGCCGACGCGCCGGAGGCAGGGGCCTCGCCCTCCCCGCCCGGGGCGGGCGAACCCATCATCTGCTGCTGCATCGCCGCCATTCCCGGCGCGATCTGCAGCACCCGCACCTTGAAGATCAACGTGTCGTCGGCATCGAACGGCGCGCCGGGCGGGATCGGCCCCTGAAATGCCAGCGACGGCGGCACCCACAGCCGGTACGTGCCGCCGGCGCGCATCATCTGCAGCCCCTCGGCGAAGCCGGGGAAAAGCCCTTGGGTGCCGGTCACCATCGGCTGGCCGCTCTCTTCGCTGTTCTGGAGCACAGTGCCGTCCTCGAGCCGCAGCTCGTAGTGGAGCGCGACGAGGTCGGCGGGCGTGACGGTGGGGCCTTCGCCCTCCTCGATCACCTGAAAGCGCAGCCCGGACGCGGTGGTGGTCAGCTGGAACGAGCGGGTGCCCAACCAGGCGGCGGCGACGGCCAGCGCGAGGAGCAGCAGCATCCCCAGCCAGAGCTTGACGACCGACCCCTTCTTGAGCGGGCGGATCGGAACGGCGGTGACTGACATTCTGGCCCCCTATGCGGCAAGGGCGGCGAACCTACCGCCGCCCGTCATGAAGCAATCTGCCGCGGCCGCCCTAGCGGACGCCGTCGCGCTCGGCCCGCTTGCGCTCGAGCTTGCGCGCGCGGCGGATCGCGGCGGCACGCTCGCGGGCGCGCTTCTCGGACGGCTTCTCATAGTGGCGGCGCAGCTTCATCTCGCGGTAGACGCCCTCGCGCTGGAGCTTCTTCTTGAGGGCGCGGAGCGCTTGGTCGACATTGTTGTCGCGAACGATGATCTGCATAAAGGCCTGTCTTCTCCGAACGGTCTGTCATGAGGCCCGATTCCGGGAGCCTCGCCAACTTGAATCGATAACGTAAAAATGGGTTCGTCGCGAGACAGTTCCCGCGCCGTCGCGCCGCGCCGATAGCAGGGGAGCGGGCGCCCTTCAAGCCGCAAAGCCCGGGCCTCACCCGGCGAGATCGCCGAACTCGGCCTCCTGCTTGGCACGGCGCGCTCGGATCGCAGCGTCGAGATCGGTGCCGACGAGGGCCCCGGCGTTCCACAAGGCCACGTGGCGGAGCCCCTCCTCGACCGGCCGCCCGCGGCTGTAGTTGAGGCTCATCTTGGCGCCCGCCACCGCCAGCGGCGACTTGGCGGCGATGGCCCTGGCGAGGGCGAGGCCGGCGGCGATCGCCGCCTCGCGATCCGGCTCGATGCGGTTGACGAGGCCGAGCCGCGCCGCCTCCTCGGCCTCCATCCGGCGGCCGGTATAGGCGAGCTCGCGCACCACCCCATCGGGGATCAGCCGGATGAGGCGCTGCAGCGTGCCGAGGTCGGCGGTGATCGCGACGTCCACTTCGGCGACCTGGAAGAAAGCCTCGGCCGAGGCGATCCGGATGTCGCAGGCGGTGACGAGGTCAACACCGGCGCCGATGCAGCCGCCGTGCACCGCGGCGATCACCGGCGGCCGCGCCTCCTCGGCTGCGGTGAAGCAGGCTTGCAGCCAGCGGATGTGCCGCAGCCGCGCTTCGGCGGCGCGTCCGGGGTCGGCGCTCGGCGGGAACTGCGAGGCAGCGTAATGGAGGTCGAGACCGGCGGTGAAATGCCGGCCGCGGGCGCTGAGCAGGATCGCGCGCACCGAAGGATCCGTGCCGAGAGCGCGGAATGCCTCGCCGATCGCGGCGAACATCCCGCCGTCCATCGCATTGAGCTTCACCTCCCGGGCGAGCTCGACATGGGCGACGCCGCCCTCCCGGCTCACCGCGATCCTTTCGCTTCCCATCCGCCCGCCTCCGCCTCTAGAATCCGCCCATGACCCGCTTTACCGTGAACGGCCTCCCCGTCCACTATCGGCTCGATCCGGCGACGCCCTTGCTCTGGGCGCTGCGCGACGCGTCCAACCTCACCGGCACTAAATATGGCTGCGGCACCGGCCACTGCGGCGCATGCATCGTCCACGTCGACGGCGAGGCGGTGCGCAGCTGCCGGATCCCGATCGCCGAGCTCGAGGGGCGGCTCGTCACCACCATCGAGGGCCTGTCGCGCGACCGCTCCCACCCGGTCCAGCAGGCGTGGGTCGCGGAAGGGGCGGTGCAATGCGGCTTCTGCGTGCCCGGCATGATCATGGCGGCCGCGGCGGTCCTCGAGCGCAGCGCCAGCCCCAGCGATGCCGAGATCGACGGCGCCATCGGCAATATCTGCCGCTGCGGCATCTACCCGCGGGTGCGCGAGGCGATCCGGCGGGCGGTGCGGGTGCGCAGCGGGCAGGAGCAGATCGCCGTCGCGCCGCCGCCGGGGATCGCGCCGGAAGACGCTGCCCGCGCCGTCCCCTCGCTCCGCCCGCAGGAGCGCCCCCGCCGCCGCCGCGAGTGAAATCCTGTCCCGCCGCTGACGGCGCAGTTCAGCTTCCGCTCATCCCCGTTGGGCCACAGTTTGTCCGACGGAGGGGCGGGTGTCGCCGCCGAATCGGAATCGCATGAGGAGGAATCGATGCGCAAGGCATTGATCGCAATCTTGGTCGGCGCGACCGCCCTGACCCCGCTGAGCGCCCAGGCGCAGGACAGCGACCAGCGCGAACGCGCGCTCGAGCGCTATGAGCGCGTCGGTCAGCGCAACCAAGAGCGGTTCGAACAGCGCCAGCAGCGCCAGCAGGCGCGTCAGGAGCGCCGCGCCGTAGAGACGCGCCGGGAGTCGGTTCGCGAAGCGCCGCCGGTCAGCAGCCGCCAGGCAAGGGAGCGGTGGGAACCGGCGATCGACCGCGAGGCCCAGCGCAACGATGTCCGTGCGGAGCGGCACGACCGCCGCGCCAGCGATGGCGAGCCGCGCCCGGGCAGCATCTCGGAAGGCTGGCAGGGCGACCCGAACGACCGCAGGATGGAGCGGCACCGGCAGCGCTACGAGCGGCTCGGACGCGAGAACCAGCGCGAATGGCGACGCGACCAGCTCCGCGAGGCTGAGCGCGAGGCGCGGCGCGACCGCCAGTGGGACCGCGCCTGGCGGTACGACCGGCGCTACGACTGGCAGGGTTGGCGCTATTCCAACCGGCACCTGTTCCGGCTTCCGCCCTATTACGCGCCGTACCGGGGGCACCGCTATTCGCGCTTCAGGATCGGCCTGAGCCTCGGCCAGCCGTTCTACCACCGGCGCTACTGGATCAACGATCCCTGGCGCTATCGCCTGCCCTATGCGGGTCCCGGCTACGCCTGGGTGCGCTACTACGATGACGTGCTGCTGGTCGACACCTGGAGCGGGCAAGTCGTCGACGTCATCTACGACTTCTTCTGGTAGGCCGCGGCTTGCCGGAAGGGTGGAGAAAGGCCCGGACCTCCCGCGGGAGGTCCGGGCTTTTGCCTTGAAAAGCGGCTCTGCGCTGACGCATGGGAAGCGCTGCCCGCCTATGAGGTCCGCCCCAATGATCGCCAGACTGCTCGCTCTCCTCGCCGCCCTCCTGGTCTTCGCCGCGCCGGCCGCGGCCGATGATGCTGCCCAGCCCCCCGGGCCGCGCGATGACCGACCCGTCATCGTCATCCATGCCGGGCGGCTGATCGCTGACGCCTCGCAGCGGCCGCGCGGCCCCTCGACGATCACCGTTGTCGACGGGCGCATCCAGAGCGTCGCCGACGGCCATACCGCCGTGCCCGTCGGCTCCCGCCTGATCGATCTCTCCGACCGCACCGTGCTGCCCGGGCTGATCGACACCCACGTCCATCTCTCCGGCGACCCCGGCGGGGACTTCTGGCGCGAGGCGGTGGAATCGGACGAGTGGTGGACGCTGATAGGTGTCAAGAACGCGCGGATCACCGTCCGCGCCGGCTTCACCACCGTGCGCGACCTCGGCTCGCCGCCGCGGGTCGGCTTCGCCCTCTCGCGCGGCACCGCCGAAGGGATCATCGTCGGCCCGCGCATCATTGCCTCGGGGCCCGCCATCTCGATCATCGGCGGCCACGGCGACGTCAACAACTTTCGGCCGGAGGTCGTCCGCGCCCTTTCCGCCAACAACACCTGCACCGGCCCGGAGCAGTGCGCCGCCCGCGTCCGCGAGTTCGCACAAGCGGGCGCGCAGGTGATCAAGTTCACCGCCACCGGCGGCGTCCTCTCGCAGCAGGCGCGTGGTCTCGAGGCGCATTTCACCGACGAGGAAATGCGCGCGATCGTCACCACCGCGCATTCGCTCGGCCTGCGCGTCGCCGCCCACGCCCACGGCGCGCGCGGAGTCGAGGCGGCCGCGCGGGCCGGCGTCGATTCGATCGAGCACGGCACCTTCGCGGACGCCCGCGCGATCCAGGCGATGCGAGCTTCCGGCACCGCCTTCGTGCCGACGCTGATGGCGCTGGTCGGCGTGCGCGAAGGGCTCGGCCGCGGCATCTACACGCCGGTCGTGGAAGCGAAGATCCGGGAGACGATGGAGCACCACGGCCGCGCGCCGCGGGCGGCGCGTGCCGCGGGGGTTCCGGTCGTCTTCGGCACCGACGCCGGCGTCTTCCCGCACGGCCGCAACGCCGAGGAGTTCCGGCTGCTCATCGAGCTGGTCGGCATGAGCCCGGCGGAGGCGATCGCGTCGGCGACCACGGGCGCCGCGCGCCTGCTCGGCATGGAGAACGAGATCGGCCGGATCGCCCCGGGCATGTCGGCGGACATCATCGCGGTCGAGGGCGACCCGCTCGAGGACGTGCGCCGTCTCGAGCGGGTGTCGTTCGTGATGGTCCGCGGCCGTCCGATCGAGTGACGACGGGAGAAGGCGCTCCGTGACCTATCGGGCCGCGATCGGCGAATATGTCAGGAACCGGCTGTCGCGCACCGAAAACGCCTTCCGGCTGCCGGTGCGCGAGGCGGACCTGTTCGTCGTGCGCGATTTCCTGAGCCCGGAGGAATGCGCCGGGCTGATCGAGCTGATCGACGCCGACCGGGTGCCCTCGGGCGTGCTCGCCGACGATCCCGATCCCACCTACCGCACCAGCGAGAGCTCGAACCTCGACTGCCACCATCCGCTGGTCGCGTCGATCGACGCCAAGATCGACCGGTTGACCGGCATCCAGCCCGAGCACGGCGAGAGCATGCAGGGGCAGCGCTACGCCGTGGGCCAGCAGTTCAAGCCGCACCACGACTTCTTCTACACCGACCAGCGCTACTGGCTCGAGGAGCAGAAGGTCGGCGGCCAGCGGACCTGGACGGCGATGATCTTCCTCAACGAACCCGAGGCGGGCGGCCAGACCTGCTTCCCGGAAATCAACGTCCGGATCACGCCGCGCGCCGGCAACCTGCTCACCTGGAACAACATGGACGAGCACGGCGAGCCGAACCGCTTCACCCTCCATCAGGGCATGCCGGTGCTCGCCGGCGTCAAGTACATCATCACCAAATGGTACCGCGAGCGGCCCTGGGGGCCGCCGCCGCCCGACATCGAGGTCCAGGCGACGGCGCGCCGCGGCTGATCCTCCCGGAAGGACGAAGAATGAGATCGACCACCCTGTTGCTTGCTGCCTGCGCGGGCGGGCTGCTGCTCGCCTCCTGCGCCACGCCCGCTGCGGCGCCGGCCCCCGCCGCTCCTTCGGAGGCGGCGCGGCTCTCGGCCTCCGAGCGACTCGAGGCGCTGTTCGCGCGCAGCGACGAGGACTTCCTGCGCCGCAACCCGCTCGCCGCCCTCTACCGCGGCGACCTGCGCTACGCCGACCGCTTCGGCGACTATCTCAGCGACGCCTATTTCGAAGCCGAACGCGCCGCCCACCGTCGCGAGCTCGACGCGCTGCTGGCGATCGACCGCGACCTCCTTTCGCCGACCGACCGGATCGCCTACGACGTCTTCCGCCGCGACAAGGAGATGGAGCTGCGCCGGCTCGCGCCGGAGATGCTGGCGCTCACCATCGTCCGCCCGATCGACCATTTCTTCGGCATCCACACCGGCTTCGCCGACCTCTCTTCGGGCCGCGGCGCCGCGCCGTTCCGCACCGTCGAGGATTATGACAACAACCTGCGCCGCATCGCCGGCTTCGTCGAGCAGCTCGATCTCGCCATCGCGCGCTTCCGCGAAGGGATGGCGACCGGCGTCGTCCAGCCGCGCCTCGTCGTCGACAACGTCATCGACCAGCTGGA
>JALYHK010000082.1 GCA_030776605.1 Pseudomonadota bacterium | reverse complement strand
CGCGTGGCCCCATACCTGGCTCAGCCCGAACAGCTCGAAGTGGCTGATGAGGAACGTGCTGATCAGCACGATCACCCAGCCGAGGCCGAACAGCAGCCAGAGCAACGCGGCGGCGGCATCGTTCTCGACGCTCCAGACGAGGGTCGGGATCGGCCGCCAGAACAGGAACATCAGGATCAGCGCGACGCTGGCGAACAGCACGAAGCAGCTGCGTTCGATCGGCGCCGGCACGATTCGCGTCCAGGCCGCCTTGAAGCCTTGGCGGGCCATGACGCTGTGCTGGAGCCCGAACAAGGCCACCAGGCCAAGGTTGATCGCGATCGCCGGAGCGAGCGCGTCCGCCGCCGCCCCGCCGCGGTCCACCGTCCGCGGCACCCAGGGCAGATCGCCGACGAAGGCGATCAGGTAGAGGAAGGTCGCGAAGAATATGAGGTACGCAACGACGCCGAACAGCAGGTAGACCACTCGAGCCATGGCTGCCTCCGTCTGTGTGCCGGTGCATCCCTAGCACAGCGCCAGGAGAAACGGAACGTCCGCACCGGTCGAAAGCGGACACTAGAGCCCGCCCTCGAAAACCACTACGGAAATCCCGTTTGGATCGGTGAGGTATAGGTAGGTGCTGCCCCAAGGCCTCTCGACAGGTCCGCGGACCTCGATTCCGGGCGGCAGAAGCGCCCTGAAGCCGTCAAGATCCTCGGTCCGGAATTGCAGGCTGAGTCCCGCAAAGCCACCAGCCGCACGTCCGTGATAAATCTCCAGCAGCGCCTCTCGCCGCTCGCCCGCAAGTGCGAGAATGCACCCGACGTCATTCTCTTGGCACCACTCCTCCACGACGCGCATCCCGATGCAGCTGACGTAGAAGTGGCGCGTCTCGGCCAGCCGCGGAGTCGTGATTTTCGTCTTGAGCGCTGAAGGATGTATGGGAACTCTCCCGATCGGACACTCCAGCAGGAGAGCAGCATCATGGCCGAAAAGGAGTTCGCCGTCATCTACCGCTGGTCCGTCGATCCCGAGCACGAAGGCTTTTTCCGCGAGCGATGGCGCGCTGGCACGTTGCGCCTGAAAAAAGAGTTCGGCGCGCTCGGCTCTTGTCTCACCCGAGCCGAAAACGGCGATTTCGTCGCGTTCGCACGCTGGCCCACCGAAGCTGCGCGGGAGCGCGCTTTCGCAGCCATTCAGCCGCTGGAGCCGTGGCCCGGAATCCGCAGCTTTGAGGAGATGAAGCTCCTGGTGGAGGAGGACCACCTTACGCGAACATGATTGCGCCGAGCCTTCCGGACTCGCTCCGAAGCCGAGAAGGCAGTTGAAGTACGCAACGGGTGGAAGGCGGAAATTGCCGGCCTCTGGAGCGCAAGGGGTTAGATCAACGTCGCGAGCACAAGCCCGGCTGCCAGGGTGGTGATCCCCACCAGCAGGAGTACCGGGTGGAGCCACTTGGTCGGAACAACTACGCCCGCGATGCCGCCGGGTAGAACCGTGGCATAGATCGGGAGCAGATAACCGACGACGTCCCCTGCGCTCATGCCGTCCAGACCTAAGATCAGCACTGGGACAAGTAGCGCGAACAAGGGGCCAGCAAGCCCTATTCGAACTCTTCCCCACCTCGGCAGCAAAATTCGAAGCGCGAGGGTCGCGCAAGTCGCCACCAGCAGCGCAAGGCCGTATATGAGAATGATACCTGGAGGCACTAGATTGCGGTCTCGGCTTGCCGCTGCAGGGCATTTGCACAGGCCGGATAGCCATGCGCCATCGCATCAACCACGGCTCGCTCAATCGGCCCAGGAGGTTTCATGCGGGGCACGTAACGCGCATCGACGAACCTACGCAATGGGTCGAAAGGGGAGCTTCGGATGAGCGACGGAATGGGTGGAACGCCCAATAGGCTACGCGGCCGAGCCGCGAGGGCCGGGAACGGGAGGCGGCATAATCCGCGTGGGCGCGGGTCCGCTTGAGGCCAATGATCTTTTGCGGGAGAAGCGGGTATGCCGCCGCCGATTGCAGTGACGCTCGTACCGAACAACCCGCATTGGGCGGCGCTCGCGCAGGCCGAGGCAGAGCGCTTGCGACATGCCATCGGACCGGTCCTCCTTGCGGTGCATCATATCGGCTCAACTGCCATTCCTGGCATCGCCGCCAAGCCCATTCTCGACCTGCTCGGCGTCACCGCCAGCCTTTCCGAGCTGGATGCCCATCGATCGAAACTAGAGGCGCTCGGCTATGCCTGGCACAGCGAGCATGGGCTCGCCGGACGGCGCTATTGCACACTGAGCAGCTCCCAAACCGGCGAGCGGCTCGCGCAACTGCATTGCTTTGCCGACGGCGACCCGGCGATCGACCGCCACCTAGCGTTTCGCGATCATCTGCGTGCCCGCCCGGCGCTTGCTGCGGACTATGAGCGGGAAAAGACGCGCTGCGCCGCCACCCATCCCGGGGACAGTCACGCCTATACGCGATGCAAGAGCGCGTGGATTGAGCGGGTCGAGGCCGAGGCGCTGAGGGAGCGCTGAACGTCCGCAACGGGTCTCAATAGGCGGCTGCCGGTTTGATGTTCGCGTTCATCCGGAAAATGTTGGCCGGGTCGTAGCGCGCCTTGACTTCGGCGAGCCGGGGATAGGCCGTGCCGTACGACGAGCGCACAACGCTCTCGCTGTCTTCGCCGGACAGCGCATTTGTATAGCTCGCGTCGCTGCAGAAAGGACGCCAGCTTTCGTATACCTGCCGCGACCAGCTGACCTGCCGATCATCCTGCGACGGATCTTCCCAGCCGGTCAGCACAAGCGCATCCCATCGCGCATCGCGATGGGCGAAGGCGGTCGCTTCCGCGGGAACGCGATTGGCCGCATTGCCGATCTGCTGGAGCAGAAAGACAGTGTGCGGCGACGGGCCCGCGGCAAACTGCTCCGGCATCCGGTCGATCATCTGGTCGCGCAGTTCCGTGACCAGCGCCGATTTCCAATAATAGCGGCGTCCGCGGGGGAAGCGGTCGTCCAGAGCTGTCTGAAGCGCGACGTATGGCATCGGCCCCATCTGGTCGAGGACCGGCGGCCCGAACTCTTTGATCGGGCGAAGCGCCTCTTCGCCATCGTCCAGAGAGCCGCAGTGGCAAGCTGCGATGGCAATGATCTTGGTGCCATCCGGCGTCGTCATCATTGCGCATGCCGTGTTGACCTCGTCGGGATTGGAAGCGCAATAATCGCGGTAGAAGCGGAGCACTTCGGCCGCCTTCTCGAGCGGATGTGCAACCATTCCGCCATAGATCGTCGGGCCGACCGGGTGCAGTTGGAACTCGAAGGCGGTGACGATGCCGAAATTGCCGCCGCCGCCGCGAATTGCCCAGAACAGGTCCGCATTTTCCGCCTGGCTCGCGCGCAGACGAGAGCCGTCGGCGGTGACCAGCTCGGCAGAAAGCAAGTTGTCGCAGGTGAGCCCGTAGCGCCCCGCCAGCCAGCCGAGGCCGCCGCCGAGGGTCAGGCCGGCCACCCCCGTATCCGAAATTGTGCCGCCGGTGGTGGCGAGGCCGTGCGCCTGAGCCGCCTCATCGACTTCCCTCCAGCGCGCGCCCGGCTCGACGCGAGCGGTCCGGGCTGCAGGATCGACGTCCACGGCCTTCATCGGAGACAGGTCGATCATCAGGCCGCCGTCGCAGACGGCAGCGCCCGCCGCGCTATGATCGCCACCCCGGACGGAGATCAGGAGGGCCTCGGCGCGGCCGAAAGCGATGGCATTGGCGACATCCTCGGCGGTGCGGCAGCGCGCGATGAAAGCGGGCCTCCGGTCGATCATCCCATTCCAGATGGAGCGCGCTTCGTCGTAGCCGGGATCTCCCTCCCGCAGCATCTGCCGCGGTTGCTGGCGCGCCTGGGACGACTCCGACGTCGAGATCGATGTTCTTTGCTCAGCCATGGTGCACCTCCCAGCGAACGTAGCGCCGCCATCAATTTGTGCCTGACAGGGGTATGGTCGCAGCGACAGGAAATGATCAGCAGACACATCATGGTCAAGAGATTCGCACGGGCCGAGACACCCAGCGGCCAAAGTTCGAAGCGGGCGGGGGCGCATGCAGGCCTTGCGCGTCGCGGCGTGGCGCTTCACCGAGTGGCGGGCCGCCGGCACCCGGATGAACCGTTCGAGACGATGCGAGGAGGAGGAGCGATGTTCGTCGCGGTCTATTGGTGGAGGGTCCATCCGGGGAAGGAGGAGCAGTTCCGGGCGGCCTGGCGGCGGGGGACGGAGCATATCACCCGCATCTACGGCAGCTACGGATCGCGGCTCCATCGCGAGCGCGACGGCCGCTTCGTCGCTTATGCGGAATGGCCGGACGAGGACAGCTGGCAGAAGGCCTTCGACGCGAAGATGGCCTACGACGATCCGGAGACGCGGGCGATGTTCGTCGACGCGATCGCCGAGGCCCCGCGCGGCAACCTCCCCGCCTTCACGATGACGGTGACCGACGATCTGCTGACGCTGCGCGGCGCCGGTCAATAATCGCGCGAATAGCGCAGATTGACGTGGGTGCCGCTGGTCGAGCCGAACTGGGAGATCATGCTCAGCGTCCGCGACAGCGCAATCTCGAGCTGGGTGGCGGTGAAGCCGCGGGCGTCGGTGATGATCTCGATGTAGATATCGTTGCTCAGATACATTCCCGCCGCGATCGCGGTGCCGCGGCCGGTGGTCTCGTCGGCGCCGAGGATGCGCAGCCGGTCGATCCCCGTCGCCTGGCGCAGCTGGCCGAGCGGGTTGAGCCCGCCTCCCCCGCCGCGCAGCGCGTTGAGCGAGGCGGCGACCTGCACCGCCTGGATCGCGGAAATCTCCGTCACCGAGCTGCCGAACAGGATGCGGGCGACGATCTCGTCCTGCGGCAGGCCCGGCGATGAGCTGAAGGCGATCTGAGGATTGTTGGCGCTGCCGCCGATGACGATGGCCACCTCCACGTCCTCGATGTCGGCGACCGCGCGCATGTCGATGCGCGGGTTGGGCGGGCGCGATCCGGTGAAGGCCAACTTGCCTTCCTCGACGGTGAAGCGGCGGCCGGCGACGCTGAGCGTGCCGCGGATCAGGTTGACCGTGCCGACGATCCGCGGCGTCCGCGTCGTCCCCTGCACCCGCAGGTCCGTCTCCCACTCCGATTCGAGCCCCATGCCCGAGACGAAGACGCGGTTGTCGGCGCGCAGCCTGAGGTCGAGCTGCCAGATGCTCGGCACCCCTTCCGCGTCGGCCTGCTCGCCCGGCCTCGGCAGCGGCTCGCCGCGACGCCGCACTCCGGCGAGCTGCGGCACTTCGGCGGCGGCCTGACGGATTATCTGGTAGCGCGCCTCGGGCAGCGTCAGCTCGCCGGCGATCAGCGCCCGTTCGCGGGTGTTGGTGATCCGCACTTCGCCCGTCGCGGTCGCGCCGAGATCGTCGCCGCGGGCGAGCCGGGCGTTGTCGAAGCGCAGCCTGAGGTCCATCGGGAAGCCGGCGGCCGAGGCGAGGCCGATCGTCCCCTCGCCCTGCACCGTCCCCTCGCCGGCGCGGCCGGAGAGGCGGACGATCTCCAGCTGCGAGGCATTGAAGCGCCCGAGCAGGGCGAGATTCTCGACCCGCGTCCCGAAATCCTCGTTGATGTAGGTCAGGTTGTCGGCGCGGACGATGCCGACGAACTGCGGATCCTGGACCCGCCCGCTGAAATCGGCGCCGACGGCGATCGGCCCGGTGAGCTGATGACCCGCCAGGCCCGCGATCGACATCAGCACGTCGGCCGGGCCGTTGTAGCGGATCCCGCCGCCGAGCGGAGCCGCGAACAGCCGGGTCGTCCAGCTCCCGGCCTCGGGGCCGAGCGGCTCGAGGCGGACCTGCATCCGCCCGATCACCGCGCCGCCGCGGCGGAAGACGGCGCCCAGCCGCCCGCCTTCGGGAACCAGGCTCCCAGCGAGCGCCACGTTGACGGCCTCGGAGCGCACCGCAATGCCGGTCCGGGTGAAGTCGGCGATGCTGAGCCGCGCCTCGGCCCTCGGGAAGCCGCCCCCCTCCGGCAAAGCGAAATCGAGGCTGCCGGTGGCGCGGCCGCCGAGGCCGAGGCCGGGCGAGAAGGCGTTGAGGATCGAAAGGTCGAAGTCCCGCAGCCGCGACTGCACCTCGGTCACTCCGCCGCCGTAGCGGGCCGCGAGCAGCACATTTCCCTGCGGGAGGACGAGCTGCGTGGGGTTGAGCTGCCAGAC
>JALYHK010000081.1 GCA_030776605.1 Pseudomonadota bacterium | reverse complement strand
CGCTCGGCGCGCAGCCCGAGCGCGCCCGCCAGCGCCTTCAGGCGGCGGTCGACGGCCTCGCCGTAAAGACCGGCGTCCTCCGCCCGCAACGCCAGCGCCAGCACGTCGCCGTCGATCTCCAGCCGGCTGCGCTCGAGGCCATAGGAGACGCCGCCGCTGAGCCGCTGGCCGAGGCGCATCGCCAAACCCCATTGCGAGACGCGGGCCAGCTCTTCCTCTCTGCATAGCCCGGCAAGCGCCGGATCGGGCAGGTCGCGGCCGCCGCCGAAGCTGCAGAACAGGGCTTGGGCGAGCATCACGCGCCCCGCGGCGTCAATTCCCACCCAGTTGCCGTGGAGCGCCATATCGAGCCCGCGCTCGGCTCGGAAGTCCGGATGCGCCTGCCAGGCGACGTCGGCGAGCAGGCACGCGGCGAGGCGCAGCCGGACGGCCTCGGGAGGATCGTCGAACACCGGGGCGATCCAGCGGTCGAGCAGCGCGCCGTGCGGTGCAAACCGGCCCAGCCCCGTCCCCGCCTCGCGGGCGGCTTCGATCAGCGGGTCGCGGGCGCGCTCCTGCGGCGCGAGGTCCCGGTAGAGGAGCCCTTCGCGGATGCCGAAGCTGGAGACCATGAGCTCGCTGGGCTCCAGCCTCTCCGCGAGCGCCCGCAGCAGCCGCGCCGCGTCCGGCAACGTCGGCAGGCGCGACATGGACAGCGACGGGATCCGGCGCGCCTGCGCCTTGTCGAGATGCGCGATCTCCTTCTGGAGCGCCTTGGGGCGATCCGGCGCCATCCGGTGCTGGTGGATGATCGGGAGCGGATGGCCCGAAAGCGCCATGTCGATGCGGGCGAGGGTGCGCCAGGAGCCGCCGACCAGATAGAAGGTGCGCCCCGTACCGCGGCCGGCGAAGCCGGTGGCGGCGAGCGCGTCGGCGATCGCGGCGCCGATCTCTCCCAATCCCTTGAGC
Source organism: Pseudomonadota bacterium (assembly GCA_030776605.1). Lineage (GTDB taxonomy): Bacteria > Pseudomonadota > Alphaproteobacteria > Sphingomonadales > Sphingomonadaceae > Allosphingosinicella. The sequence goes on along the minus strand of JALYHK010000081.1, from coordinate 5,312 downwards.
CCCCCCAAGCGGAGCACGCCGAGCGGCAGCGAGGCGCTGCGGCGCACCTCGCCGGCGGCGACGTCGACCAGCTCCAGGCTGCCGCCGCCGAGGTCGCCGACGACGCCGTCGGCCTCGGGGATGGAGGAGATGACGCCGAGGCCGGCCATCACCCCCTCCTCCTCGCCCGACAGCACCTCAGGGGCGAGGCCGATGGCCCGCACTCGATCGAGGAAGACGCCGGCGTTCGAGGCGTCGCGCACCGCCGCGGTCGCGACCACCCGGCGCCGCACAACCCCCATCTGCTCCATCAGCAGCCGGTAGCGCGCCAACCCCGCCAACGCGCGCTCCTGCGCCTCCTCGGACAGCTTGCCGCCGCCGTCGAGGCCGCGCCCGAGGCCCGCCATCACCTTCTCGTTGAAGATCACCGAGGGGCTGCGCGTCGCGCCGGAATAGACGACGAGGCGGACCGAATTCGACCCGATGTCGACGATCGCGACCGGCCGGTGCTCCACCCGCCCTTCCTCAGTGGCCGCGGCGCAGGCGCAGCTTGCGGGGGCCGGCGCCGCTGCTGTGGAGCGCCGCGCCCCGCCCGGAGAGCGAAGGGTTGGTCATGAAATAATGGTGCAGGTTGAACGCGCTTTCCCCCTCCTCCGGCACGATCCGCTCGTAGCGGCCGTCGGGCAGCAGCCGCCAGCTCTGCTGGTTGTCGATGAGGTTGGCGACCATCACCTGATCGAGCACCTGCTGGTGGACGGTGGGGTTGACGATCGGCAGCATATATTCGACGCGGCGGTCGAAGTTGCGCTGCATCCAGTCGGCCGAGCTGACGTAGACGAGCGCGCCGCGGCCGGGCAGCTCGGCGCCGTTGCCGAAGCACCAGATGCGGCTGTGCTCGAGGAAGCGGCCGAGGATCGACTTCACCCTGATGTTGTCGGAGAGCCCCGGGACGCCGGGCCGCAGGCAGCAGACGCCGCGCACGACCAGCTCGATCTCGACGCCGGCGCCGCTTGCTTCGTAGAGCTTGTCGATCACCTGCGGATCGACCAGCGCGTTCATCTTCGCCCAGACCGCCGCCGGCATGCCGGCCCGCGCGGCGGCGATCTCGTCGTCTATCAGCCGCATCAGCTCGTCGCGCAGCCGGTGCGGCGACATGACGAGCAGCTCCAGGTCGCGCGGCTCGACATAGCCGGTGATGTAGTTGAACAGCTGAGCGACGTCGCGGCCGACGCGCGCGTCGGCAGTGAAGAAGCTGAGGTCGGTGTAGATGCGCGCGGTCACCGGATGGTAGTTGCCGGTGCCGAGGTGGCAGTAGGTGCGGTAGCCCTTCTCCTCGCGCCGCACCACCATCGAGACCTTGGCGTGGGTCTTGAAGTCGATGAAGCCGTAGACGACCTGGACGCCGGCGCGCTCGAGCGCGCTCGCCCAAAGCAGGTTCTGCTCCTCGTCGAAGCGCGCCTTGAGCTCGACCACCGCGGTGACCGACTTGCCCGCCTCGGCGGCGTCGATCAGGGCGCGGATCACCGCCGATTGCTTGCCGGCGCGGTAGAGCGTCTGCTTGATCGCAACCACCTCGGGATCGGCCGCCGCCTGCTTGAGGAATTCGACGACCACCTCGAAGCTCTCATAGGGATGGTGGACGATAATGTCCTTGGCGGCGATGGCCGCGAAGCAGTCGCCGCCGTGCTCGCGGATGCGCTCGGGGAAGCGGGGCGCGAACGGCGGGAACTTGAGGTCCGGCCGGTCCTCCTCGACCAGCGCCTCGAGGTCGGCGATGCCGAGAAAGCCGGTGGATTCGTAGATCAGGGCCTCGCTGGCATCGAGGCCGGCGCGGACCAGCGCCTCGAGCTGGTCCGGCATCGCCGTCTCCAGCTCGAGTCGAATGACGCGGCCGCGGCGGCGCCTCTTGATGGCGCTGCGGAAGTAGCGGACGAGGTCCTCCGCTTCCTCCTCGATCTCTATGTCGCTGTCGCGGATGACGCGGAAGGCGCCGCCGCCGAGCAGCTCGTAGCCGGGGAAGAGAGCGGCGATGTGGCGGCGGATCAGCGTCTCGACGGCGATGTAGCGCGCCGGCTCGCCGGGAAGGCGGATGAACCGCGGCAGCGTCGGCGGGACCATCAACAGCTCGCGGATCGTCTCGCCGCCCCGCTTCAGGTCGAAGATCAGCGAAAAGCCCTTGTTCGGGATGAACGGGAAGGGATGGGCGGGATCGATCGCCTGCGGCGTCAGCACCGGGAAGATCTGCTCGCCGAAATGGCGGTCGAGCCAGCGCGCCGAGGACTCGTCGAGCGGCTCGTCGCCGAGCACGGCGATCCCCGCCTCGGCGAGCGCCTTCTTGAGACCGGCCCAGACCTGCTGCTGGCTGCGGGTCAGCCGGTTCGCCTCGTCGGCGATGGCGGCGAGCTGCTGGGCTGGGGTGAGGCCGTCGGCGGAGCGCTCCTCCACGCCGAGCAGCTGCTGGCCCTTCAGGCCGGCGACGCGGACCATGAAGAATTCGTCGAGATTGTTCCCCGAGATGGACAGGAAGCGCAGCCGCTCGAGCAGCGGATGCGCCGCATTGGTCGCCTCCTCGATGACTCGCCGGTTGAACGCGAGCCAGGAGAGCTCCCGGTTGAAGTAGAGCTCCTCGGGACCGCGCTCCCGGGGCGCCTCGGCGCCGTCGTTGGCTGGCTGGGAAAGCGGCCGCGCCATGGCTCAGCTGAGGCTCCTCGCTCTTCTGATCAGTCCTGCCTCGAGCAGCGCCCGCTTCGCCGCCGGCACCGTCAGCCGCTTGTGGCGCGACAGCATCGCGCGGTCGAGCGTGTCGACGACCTTCTGAACGGCCAGATAGCTGCGTTCGATCCGCGGGACCAGGAATTCGGGGAGCTCGGGCGGGGCGGCGACCCCGCGGTCGCCGAGCAGCTTCAGGATCAGCGCCGCGATTAGGTCGTCGCCGGGGGTGCCGATCGCGACTTGGGGGGTGGCGGCGAGCCGCGACCTCAGGTCGGCGAGCCCGATCTCCCACGCCGGCGGCGGCGCGTTGGCGATCATCAGCAGCGGCCTGCGGCTCGCCTGCGCCTCGTTCCAGGCGTGGAACAGCGCCTCCTCGTCATGGTCCTCGGCATTGTCGAACAGCCGGCCGCCGGTCTTGCGCACGAAGATCCGGCCGAGCAGGCTGCGTCCCGACTTGCGCGGCCCGGTGAGCAGCGTCGCCATCACCGGCCAGGTCGACCAGCGGCGGAAATGATCGAAGGCGGCGCGGTTCGCGTCGGAGAGCAGGAAATCCTCGTCGCGCTCCGCCACCGGCCATGCGAAGGGCAGCGCGATCTGGTTCATGCCGGCCGGCCTTTCCTCAGCGGCTGATCCTCAGCGTGTTGCCGCCGGTCACCTGCACCTGCCACCCCTGCGCCTGGAGCGCGGCGGCGAGCGAGGAAGCATCGCCCATATAGGTCACCCGCATCGTCGACGTGCCGCCGAGCGCGAGGCTGGTGGTGATCGCCGAAGTGACGCCCGACACCCGGCTGACCGCGATCTCGGCGCGCTGCACCGCGGCGGCGTCAGGCGTGTCGACCTGGATCCGGAACGGCGCCGCCGTGCCGAGCTGCGGCGGCGGCGGCGTTTCGGACGGGATGTCCTCTACGATCGCCCGGTCCTCCTGCCGCCGCTCCTCGGCCGGCTCCGGCGGGAGCTCCGGCTGGGGTATGTTGAGCGTGGGATCGGGCCGGAGCCGCCCCTGCGCGAGCGCCTGGACGTAGATGGCGTCGATCCGCCGCACGCCCTCGTCGAGCATCCGCGGCAGCGAAGCGGCATCCGGGGCGCGCAGCTCGAAACGGCCGAGAATCTCGTTGTCCGGCCCATGGCGGGCGGTGAAGGTGGCGACGGCGGGCCCGCCCGGATAGAGCCGGCGCAGCCGCACTTCCGGGACGAGAATGTCGGCCGCGCCATATTGATCGAGCAGCACCCGCCACCAGCCGCGGCTGCGGCGCCCGGTCTGCATCGCGTTGAGCAGCAGCGGATCGGCCCCCGATCCGGAGGTACGGACATAGTCGATGGGGCTGTTGGCGGTCCGGAAGCGCGCCCAGGCGTGCTGCCATTCGTTGCGGAACTCCATGCTGTAGGCGGTCCCGCCGGTGACGATCACCGGCACCACGAGCATCGCAGCCGAGCGGCGGACGAGGCCGGGGACGCCGAGCATCTCGCCGGTGCGCGCGCGGTCGAACAGCACGCCGAGCCGGGCGATGTAGCGGCGCGGCCCGATCTGCTCGTGCTCGATGACGACCCCGGAGACGATCGAGCTCAGCACCGATTCCGAAAGGCTCGGCGCCTGCGAGACCGGTCGGTCGTTGGTCCGGGCCCAGAGCAGCTTCCAGCCGTCGCTTTGCGCGCGGCGCCAGCCTTCGAGCCGCGCCGCTTCGGCATTATCCGCCACCACGTCCACCTCGATGCCGGTGACCTCGAAGCTGCTGGCGCTGTCGATCGGCGGGATGCCGCGCTCGGCGCCTTCCAACTGGGCGTGGACGGCGCGGCCCAGCGCGAGGAGGACGACAAGGATCAGAATCGGCAGGGAAAGGCGCCGGACAAGCTTCACGGCGGCCTTTTTGGCGACTCGGACGTGGAAATCCAAGCGCGATATCGGTAGCCGGGCGCCATGAGCGGAAGCGGCGGCGAGGACGAATTCTACACTTACGCCAAGGCCGGCGTCTCGATCGCGGCGGGCAATGCGCTGGTCAAGGCGATCGCCCCGCTCGCCAAAGCGACGGCGCGCCCCGGGGCCGACCCGTCGCTCGGCGGCTTCGGCGGCTTCTTCGACCTTCGGGCGGCGGGCTATCGCGAGCCGTTGCTCGTCGCCGCCAACGACGGTGTGGGCACCAAGCTCAAGCTGGCGATCGACAGCGGCCGCCACGACGGCGTCGGCATCGATCTCGTCGCGATGTGCGTCAACGACCTCATCGTCCAGGGCGCCGAGCCCTTGTTCTTCCTCGACTATTTCGCCACCGGGCGGCTCGAGCCGGAGGTCGCCGAGCGGGTGGTCGCCGGCATCGCCGCCGGCTGCCGCAAGGCCGGCTGCGCCCTGATCGGCGGCGAGACCGCCGAGATGCCGGGCATGTATCGAGAGGGCGACTACGACCTCGCCGGCTTCTGCGTCGGCGCGGTCGAGCGCGGCGAGGCGCTGACCGGCGACAGGGTGGCCGCCGGCGATCTCATCCTGGGCCTCGCCTCCTCGGGCGTCCACTCGAACGGCTTCTCGCTGGTGCGCCGGCTCGCCGCCGACAGAGGATGGAGGCTCGACCACCCCGCCCTGTTCGACCAGGAGCGGCTGCTGATCGAGGCGCTACTCGCCCCCACCCGCATCT